>JAYEKW010000128.1 GCA_034716895.1 Candidatus Neomarinimicrobiota bacterium | reverse complement strand
GTAAACCAACAGTAGTCATCTGGTATAAATGACTATAGGTGTGGGCAATAAGTTCATTGGATTTCTTGGTGGCGGCGTATAGAGAGACAGGATGGTCAACACGATCCGTTTCAGTAAAGGGTGATTTATAATTGTTACCATAGACAGAGCTGGATGAGGCATAAATAAAATCCTGGACACCGTGCTGTTTGGCAGCTTCCAGAATGTTAAAGAACCCATCCAGGTTTGATTGAATGTAGGCTCTGGGATTCTCAAGAGAATAACGGACACCAGCTTGAGCAGCAAGATTGATGACAATATCGGGGTTGAAGTCGTTAAAGACTTTGGTTAGGCCAGTATAGTCCTGGAGGTCAGTGGGTCGAAAGTCGAAGGTCGAAGGTCGTAAAGTCCCGGCTATGGTAGATTTTGTATCTGGATTGTAATTCTGAAGGTTTGAAAGCCTGGCCTTTTTCAGGGCTGGATCATAGTAATGGTTAAGATTGTCTATGCCAAAAATTTGATAACCAGCTTTCAACAAGCGTCGGGTCAGGTGATAACCGATGAAGCCAGCGACACCTGTGATGAGTATTCTTTTCATGAAGGCAAATTAGTTAAAAGTATTAAAGTCAAAAGTCAAAAGTCAAAAGTCAAAAGTCAAAAGTTGAAAGTTGAAAGTTGAAAGTGATGAAACCGCAAAAAGTATTTGAGAAATCATGAAATATATCCTAAACTCAATAAATACAGACAGATGATGAGTGTAATGCTATATTCTTTATTATCAACACTCCGCGCCATTTCGATGAACTCAATACAACGCTCTGCGCGCTCTGCCTGTGCGGCGAAGCTTGTAGAGCGTAGACGTGCGAGAGGTAGTTTTTGCGAGATCGTCAATTCTTAACTAAACCCTGCTCCGGCCTACATTTCTGTAATTGAAGCCTAATTCCTTCAACTGTTCTACACTTAGAATGTTGCGCGTATCTACAATGTTGGGGGTATTCATTAATTTTTTTAAATCTGGAAGACTCAAGCCCCGAAGCTCATTCCACTCGGTGAGGATGATTACCAGGTCAGCACCCTTCACCGTTTCAATAACTGTTTGACGGGTGTCCAGTTCTGGAAAATAGAACTTTTTCATATTTTCAGCAGCAATGGGGTCATAAGCCCGGACTACTGCCCCGGCTGCATTCAATCCTGCAATGATTTCTGCCGCCGGTGTATCCCGCACATCATCAGTATTGGCCTTGAAAGCCAGCCCTAAAATGGCAACAACCCTGGCATTCAGATCAGGCAATAACTCTTTTGCTTTCTCAAGGATGATATTCCGCTGAGTCTTATTAGCTGCAATAGCCGCTTCAACAACCTGAAACTGAACATTATGCTGATTACCTGTGTGCACCAAAGCCTCAGTGTCTTTTGGGAAGCAACTGCCACCGTAGCCAGGTCCCGGATGCAAAAATTTTGAACTGATCCGTCCATCCAGCCCCATGGCTCTAGCGATAGTGTGGACATCAGCACCTACTTTGTCGGCCAGATTTGCCACCTCATTGATAAATGATATTTTTACAGCCAGAAAGGCATTTGAGGCATATTTGATCATCTCTGATGAAGGAATATTGGTCATGACCAGAGGGGTTTCATTGATAAACAGGGGGCGATAAACATCGCGCATGATGGTAGCTGCTCGCTCGCTGCTCACGCCCAATACAACACGATCAGGCACCAGGAAGTCTTTCACTGCTGATCCTTCGCGCAAAAATTCGGGGTTTGAAACGATATCAAATTCCACATCTGATTGGCGGGCTTCAGAGATCAGCGCTTCCAAACGAGCACCCGTACCCACGGGGACGGTACTCTTGGTACAAATAATTTTATAACTATTAAGATTTTCTGCAATTGTTGTGGCCACATGTTCAACCATTCTCAGGTCAGCCTCGCCATTATCCCCCATGGGTGTCCCTACGGCAATGAAGATGACTTCTGATTGTCTCACTGCTGACTCTACGTCAGAGCTAAAGTTCAAGCGGCTTGCGGACACATTTCTGTCAACCAATTCTTTTAATCCAGGCTCATAAATGGGGATCTCTCCCCTATTCAATAGATCGATCTTGGATTTATCAATATCAACACAAACCACTTCATTCCCAAAATCAGCCAAGCCAGCCCCACTGACCAGGCCGACATAGCCTGTTCCAACGATACAAATTTTTCTCATAGATTCCTCAAATAGTTATGATTATGTTGATTCAACCACTAATTACGCTAATATACATGAATATGTAGTTATAAGTATCTGTTTCTATTGAACCATTATTTCCAATTAAATGAGAATTATGATTAAATCAACAAAGTCCGTTATATCCCTCAAAAAAGCGCGCGAATCTAGGCTAGTACTGTGCTGGGTCAAAGGGTAATTCATAGCAAGTTGGGGAGATTGGGTGAGCGCATGTCTGGGGCGAAGGTCTGGAGGTCTGGAGGTCGAAAGTCTGAAAGTCGAAGGTCGAAGGTCTGAAAGTTGAAAGTTGATTATAGGGGTTATTTCTTGCTTTGTGGGGTGATTTATTGATGAGTTTGGGAGTATTTGGAGGTATATGGGCGGATGGTGGTTTTTGGGGTGACAAGTGATCGGTCTTCGTTCCACTTCGCCCGGACAAGCGAGTGATCCGGCGTCACGAGGCTATGCCGGGACAAGCGAGTGATGAGTTTGGAGGTTGGGAAGTTGGGAGGTTGGGAAGTTGGGAGGTTGGGAGGTTGGGAGGTTTGGAGGTTTGGGGTTAGGTTGTGAATTGTGAATGGTGGGTTTGTAAGATCAGTAAATATAGGATCCAGTGGTCACATCCATGCATAATCCTCCCTCGGGGGAGGTGCCCGCAGGGCGGAGGG
>JAYEKW010000127.1:5622-36260 GCA_034716895.1 Candidatus Neomarinimicrobiota bacterium | reverse complement strand
ATGAGATCAGGTCGGCGTCACTGGGAACGATGGTCATCCCTGGTTTTTTTACTTCACCCCAGACCCGGATAGTCATGCTTAACTTTCCTGTTTCCGGATCAATGATATATCTTGGATCTGATGATCTGCTACCATCATTTTGAGCCCAGACAAGCTGAACCAGAAAGAGCATTGTAAGGATAATTATCAGTTTTTTATTCAAGGTATACCCCTTTAAAATTCCATATCATCTAGAAATGGTAATTAATTCCAATTTTCTGCATATCAGCCAACTCGTGCTGACTGAATGTGTAGCCAATAATAAACTTTTTCAGGCCGATGCCAAGGCCAAAGGAAGGGCTGTAACCATCATGACCGCCACGAATAAATACCATATCCTTGATACTGATCTCAACACCATATTGCCTCACATCCACATAACGTGTTTGTGTTCCTGAAGAGATCGTTATGGCAGTGGCGTATTGTGGCAGCAACTGCGTGATCGAAAAACCTGTTGACCAGTTGCGTTTGATGGCATCCTGGTGCTCAGTATCCCAGTAGACCGGTGTATTCAATATATCACTGACAAACAACCCAGTGGAAAACTCTGTATTGGCAAAAATATCATTGAAACCTGTCAGATCGAAGAATAGCTGCCCGCCAATATCGATTCCTGACCCAAGACCACGATTCTCCACCAACAGTTTATCCAGGTATTTCACTGAGATGCCCAGAGGGACCCGGAAAGGGATCTTGAAAAATTTCCAACCCAGGTTGAGTATAAATTCAAACTCCCTGGCCAATGAAAGAAAAACGGCATCCTCCCTGTACTGGATAAGATCATTTTGACTATCGGCTAGTAGCAGAACAGAGTCACGTCTGGCATCAGGGGGTAATCCGGAAAGATTTGGTCGAAAATATAGATCATCTATACTGTTATGAATCACGGTGAGGCCAAGGTTGTACTTATCACCGATGGGGTAAGCAAGTTCGAAACCATAGTTAGTGGATAAGCTGGCGAATTGCTCATAAACAAGGCTGAACCGGGATGAAGACCCCTGCGCATAACCAGCCGGGTTGTTCAGCGCATGACCATTGACAAGCTTGGCTGCGACGGTGCTGTTACCCATTGATTGAACCTGTGGATAAAGACTGGCCAGCAAAAATGCATCAGCATATTCACCAGCAAAACCTGGCTTAAAGATCAAAACCACGATTAATGCCAACTGACTAAGCCGTTTCATCGATTCTTAACCATCTTCCCGACTGGTCCAACCAGTACGTCATCATCAAGATCACCCTTGATCCGATAAAAATACACACCGTTCGCTACAAAATCATCATTCCGGTCACGACCATTCCAGGGAACTTCATGATAACCAATCGCACCCAGAGGGATGCTGACCCGGGCGTTGAAACCATCAATACTATGCAGTTTATATCCTGATATCGTAAATATTTCAATGACAACATTGGAGAGGGGTTGGGTGAGCTCAAAAATGATCAGGGTCTCACCTTCAAACGGATTTGGAAAATTACCATAGTCAATGATCTTGGCACCGCCGGCGACAACTCCGCTAACTTCTACACGGTCAGACCAGTTTCCCAGAGCGTCCTGAACCCTGTAAGAAATTTGATGTTCGCCGACAGTCATGTCCAGAGCTGCTGACATACTGATGATTCGAGCTGTTTCTGTGGTATCCCCCATTTGGACTGTCACAGGGGTTGCATCTACCATTATTTCAACATCCCCACTTTTCCAGGAAAAGCCATTTTCATCTTCTGCCAAGAGATTCAAGCGACTGTTTGCCAGGATGTAGTCTCCATCGAAGAACATCTGCCCTTCTATCATCATTGAGACATCGGGTCCATCTGAATTTTGCTTGACCCCCATAGCGACATACCCTTGTCCATGTAGTTGATATTCCTGGCCTGTTGTAGCAAGGATCTGCCAGGCTGCCAAATCCGGATCCTTTAAAAATAGTGCTTTTGCAGATTTGATTCGAATTGGCAGGTCTTGAGCAACCGTTTCAATCAGGTAAACCGTTGAGTCCTGATAGAGATTGACACCGGGCAGTGCTTCGATATTATTTTGATATTGAGAAATCCGGATCCAGGCTGTATCAGCAGCGTTAGCATACAGAACCCCGTCAGACCACATTGAAATGGAGTCTGTTGTTTGCCCGTTAAAACTGATGCCAATTTCAGGTAGCAACTGGAAATGGGTCGGTGTTAAGCTTGCTTGTAGATTATTATCATTCAGGTTTGAATCATCTTCCAGCAGTAGTGAAACATTTATTTCAACTGGCCCTGATCCAAAGAAAGACGGAATAAATATGGTATTGTTACCTTCCCGAATGGGCACATCATTAACAATGGTTTGCTCGAATCCTGGAGCCGTTTCATGATGCTCTAAAGTGGCGACTGCCTGCTGTAGCCCTTGTAGCGAATATTCCAATAGCCACCCACACCGATTCGCTTCAACACCTTCACGTATTGCACTGAGTGTCAGAGAGATAGACTCAGGTAGATAAAGTCTGAATGTCGCAGAATTCTGAATGAATAATCCGCCCATATAAACGGTGAATGAGTAAGTGATGTTTGAATTTCCTGCGAGAATTCGAACAGTATCCGGCAGGGACCACCAATCACCGTCCCATTCCAGGTTGTAGGATCCATGATTTCCACTGAAGGTAACCACCAGACTATCGACCGGTATTACTGGACTAGAGTGAAACTGGACATTCAAGGGTATATGCTCAACAGCTTCCAGTTCTGCAGCTGTGGGTGACTGATGTTCAAACCAGTTAGCAGAGATCGAATAGGATGCATAACCCTGGATAGCAGACAGATCAGCACCACGATCCAGTGTATAGATTGTCCTGCTCTCCCCGCTGGGAGGTTCTGATTCTTGATTGAATAGGTATTGGTGAATATTATCGGTGTCATAACTCAGGGCACCCGACCACCAGGGGTGTCCATCGGCATCAATGGGTAAAAGTTTGAGGGTACCCGTTTGATTTCCAGTATAGTGAAGGTCAATCTGGTCGGTTTGGGAGTAAATCATTTTTTCAGAACTGATCAGTTCCTGAGATTCTGGCAATAACAGCCGTGTTGTGGGATCTCCCAGAAAATTGTATTGAAACAGCATGCTGGGCTTGAGATAATTGTAGCCACTGTTCGCCAGGAAATATTCCATACGAGCAACATTGATGCACTTCCCTACGGGTGTACGATCCTCCAGCAGATGACGCAGCAGAGGCTGAACCATGAGGTAGTCATTGATCACCCAGCCAACACCGGAGGAACCAAACCAACCGATGGCTCCTGTTGGAGATTCAGTCAGCACAACCTCTCCCAATCCTCTGGTTTGAGCAAACGAAGCGGTAAAACAAGTCATACTGGTAATAAATGCCGGGGGTGTTTCCTCGTCAAGATATTGGATATCATCCCGGACAAACAGGGAGCGATCAGCCCAAACTGCACCGCCACCATGTCCCAGGAAATTGATCAACATCTTACCTTCATTCCACTGGGCAACAAGAGAATCTGTATCGCCCCAGAAGATCTGTCCTTCTGAATCACGATCAATGAAGATGCGTGAAGGCATAAATGATTTTGGAATGTTGTTCCTGAGTAATAATTCACTCTGAGTCTTAAAAGTATTTTCAAACCCGGCAATGGTGATCAATTCATTCTGCCATGAGCCATAATTGTCCCCTTGTCCATATCCAATGAGTTTAGTGATAGTCGTACCAAGATCTTCGATACTGCTACAGGGAATTCGGCCAATATTTAAATCTGGCAGGTAGTCGTTACCATTAATAAGCGAATACCAGTAATCGGCCTCAGCTGCGCCCCAACCGTAGGTCTGCATATAAAAAGTAGGGACATTTCTCAGTCGTGTATCTCGTTTAGCCTGCTGTGGATTGGCAATGGCATCACCGATGAGGAGTACATACTCAGGCGAAGATGGCCATTGATTATTGGCATACTGGAGAAAAGATCTGATGGCATATGGTGAATTGATGCCCCAGTTGAACTCATCATAAATATCAGCAACTGAAACAACAATGGGATCCCAGCCTTCACTTACTTTAAATGCAATATATTCTTCCAGTTCTTCTTCGAATTCAGGGATGGTGATAATAATAAGATCGCCGTCTTGTTCTCGTAGGGATGCGCTGGTATCCACTACAATGCGTACAGGCTTTAACAGGCTTTCTACACTGGCAGTCCAGTAATCCGGTGTGGCATCGCTTGCCTGGTCCTGAAATACCAGACTGAATTCAGCTGTTTCCGAGTCCCAATTCTCACGAATATTGTAGCCGGTAATCCTGGAAAGTCCCTCCTTATACAGAACTAAATCATGGGATGTAAAGCCCTTGATCTCAAACTCAAGATTGGTGGATGGATTGATATATGATTTCCGAAAGGTGAGCCTGTTGTTGTGAGTTACCAGCAAATGTTCATATCCGATCTCCAGCCAATTAACCACAACACGGTCATAATTGCCTGCTTGAGTGCTAGCCGGGATAAAAGTTGCCAGTACGTTATTTCCATCAGCAAGAATATTGTGGGATAAATTGAGAGCCTGGGGTGATGCCAGGATATACGCTTCCTGTTGGGTCCAACTACCAGAGCCAATGGAAATATCATTTAGAAATGCAAATATGGTATGGGCGGCTGTAGCTGTGTCACTATAAGTGAGTCCATGCAGCCCAATTGACACCTGGATGTTTTCACTGGAACCACGAAAAGGGTCTGCCAGGAAAAAATCAATCTCTTTGGTAGAACCTGAATTAACTGAGTTCCAGAAATAGTGATCCCGAGTAATGGTCGGCAGGTCAACATCGACCTGTCCCAAGCGATCAAACAGGAGGTCTTCTTCAATATGCGTCACATCCCAAAAAGTGGTCGGTCTGACAGGATCCTGATCCACCAGAGCTCCAGATTCTTCGATAAACCTGAGCCCATCTGTGCCACCCCAGTTGAGCCAATACACGTTAATATCAGAAAAGGGGTCAAAATACTGAGTGGTGCCACTGAAGTAATTCTGTGTTCCGATAAAATCGAAATAATCTCCTGATTCGAATACCCCATCACCACTATCGTTGACATAGATCGCCTGCTCTTCACCCTTATGAATGATTTTCAAAGACCTGCTTTGGATCTGATCGTCCGGAAAATCTTCAATTGAGGCTAGTGAATCGTAATGGATACGGTAAATACCATCAGCCAGTGTGTAGAGTTTAAGCTGTCCTTGTCCCAGACCAGTTTGAATTGAATTCACCTGTTGCAAATCAGGTTTTTGGATCTGATTCAAGTAAAGGTCACTCTCTAAAGCAGAATTGGCCGCTATATGATTCGAGGCAATGGATACAGTCAAGTATTCAGGTATTTTCCACTGATGATCCACACCATCATACTGTGCTCCCAACACATTAACCACCCAAAGTTGATGATCATCTTCATCGCGGATAAGTCTGGTCATCACCCAACCAGTCATCTGATCACTTACCCGTGTTGTTGATATATCCAAACCTTTGGCCTGTTCTGAAACTGACTCAATTGTCCGGGCTATGGCCAACGATCGTACAACACCGTTGACAACTTGGATATCCGGTGGTCCTGAAGCTGTATGGATCAATTTTGAGAGAACTGGTACGAGATATCCATTTCCATCAACTGTGGTATTCCAGTTTGGGAATTCGATCCCTGAATTATTGAGTTTAATATGTGCCTGAGCCGGCATATTCAGATGCCAGCGATAAACACCCCGGGCTATTTCACTTACTTCAGAAAGTTGACCAGACCCCTGTTCCATGGCAATTGATGAACCCAGAATCAGGCTCAAGAGTAATACAACTCTCATATTAGAAAATAAGATTATTGAGCACTTTGCGTAATTGGTTCTCATCCAATCCGCGTTTCATGAGGCCGTTGTACACATGTGACAATACACCGGTTTCTTCAGAAACGACCAATATATGGGCATCCGTTTCCTCCGATAAGCCCAGTGCTGCCAAATGCCTGGTTCCAAGCTTCATTCTTGCTCCACGGGGTTCCTCTGAGAGTGGTAGAATGCATTTTGCAGAATCTATGACTTCATTGCATATAATGACGGCCCCATCATGTAAAGGTGAGGTGGGATTAAAGATAGAGACTAATAATTCAGCAGAGACACGAGCATTAATACTGGTAGACTTTTCTTTGATATGCTTGAGACCTACTTCACCTTCCATGACGATCAGCATGCCCCAACGACGTTTCTGGCATACTTCGATCGATTCCATGATCTCATCCACCATTACCAGATTCTTGACTTTGAAAAGGAACCGAACAAAGGGATTTTGACCTAGATAAATAAGAATACGCCTCAGCTCAGGTTGGAACAGAATCACTACGGCAATCACCCAGACAGTAGAAAGAGTTGATAACAACCAGGACATTCCATGTAGTTCAGACCATCGTACTACAACAGACAAAAGAATAAGAATAAGAATTCCTGAAAGTAACTGAGCAGCCCTGGTGCCCCTAAAGATCTTGTAAAGGGAGTATAGCACGAAGGCTACAGCAAGAATATCAACCACATCATAAACACGTACTGAAAGAAATGCTATGGAGAATAATTCATAGCGCCAAAAATATATGGTAACAATGGCAACCAGAAGGCTGAGTATTAATAATAGAATATTCTTCTTATCAGACATTAAAACAATTTAATCCGAATGTTTTTGAATGGCAGTGAAGAGTTCAAGCATTTGTTTAGTTTCAGCAACATCATGAACTCGATAAATTTCAACATTTTCTTGGTATGCAGCCAAGGCAGCCGCCAGAGATCCTCCCAATCGTTGATCTGGTTCTGAATTATCAAGCATTCCAATAAATGATTTTCTGGAAGCGCCCAAAAGAAGTGGTCGTCCATGTTTATGAAAATGCTGCATGTTTTTCAGGATACTTAGATTATTCTTCAAAGTCTTACCAAATCCAATTCCCGGATCAAATACGATCTGCTTGGATTGAAGACCAGTTGAGAGTGCCACTTTTAATCGTTCAGTAAAGAACTGGTCGATTTCTTCAACGATATCAGTATAACGAGGATCTTCTTGCATTGTGGCGGGAGTACCTTGCATATGCATCATCACATATCCAGCCTGGGTATCTGAGATCAATTTAAGCATGTTGGTATCGTTCCTGCCTGCCGAGACATCATTAATGATGTGAGCACCGTTTGCCAGGGCTGCTTCAGCAACAACCGCTTTTTGCGTGTCCACGGATATGAGTGCTTTAGATCCAGCGGCTAATGCATTTATGATGGGTAATATACGAGATAATTCTGTTTCTGCTGTGATGGGAGAACTGCCGGGACGAGTCGATTCACCGCCGATATCAATGATCTCTGCTCCCTCCTGGATAAGACGATAACCATGTGCTATGGCCCTATCATGGCTGAAGAAATTCCCACCGTCGCTGAATGAATCAGGAGTTACATTCAGGATTCCCATTAACATGGGTCCACCAAAATGAAACTCCTGCCCTTTGACCAGCCAAGCTCTATCGTTGCTCTTCATAAATTAATTCTGAACATTAATCGTGGATAAAGGTGCTGGTCGATTATTTATTCCTTATCTGGCTTCGGACTGTTTTTATCTCCAGAATCATGTTTTTTACTCGGCTTATTTTGATCTTTTTGAGTGGCCTTGTCTGGTCTCCTGCGTGGATTCCTGGATCTGGATCTACTCTTGCGTGGCCTGGAGGCAGAGTGATCGTGCTCGATTTTCTGTGGCTCGATACCTAATGATATATCTAGCTGGTGCCCATCAATACTCTCTTTGTCCAAGAGTATTTCAGATACTTTGATCAGCTTTTCCTTATTATTTGTAAGAATGGCTGTGGCTTTTTTATAGGCAGTGTCGATAATTCGCTTTACCTCAGTATCGATCTTCTTTGCCATATCTTCACTGAAGTCACGGTGCATACCCAGATCACGGCCAATGAAGATCTCTTCTTTCTTCTGTCCGTAGGTCAATGGACCCATTTTATCACTCATACCCCACTCGGTGACCATCTTTCGAGCCAATGAGGTTGCCCTTTCGATATCATTCCCTGCACCTGTTGTCATCTGATTCAGAATCAGTTCCTCGGCTACCCGGCCACCCATAAGAATGGCTAACATTCCTTCCATGTGTTCACGAGAATAATTATAGCGGTCATCCACTGGTATTTGAGCGGTAAGGCCCAAAGCGCGACCACGAGGTATGATGGTCACTTTATGCACTGGATCCGCACCTTCAGTAAATCTGGCCACCAGAGCATGACCTGCTTCATGAACTGCAGTCGTACGTCTTTCCTTATCATTGATGACCATACTACGTCGTTCGGTTCCCATCATCACCTTGTCCTTGGCCTGTTCAATATCAACCATGGCAACCCGTTGTTTATTATGCTTGGCTGCCAGCAATGCTGATTCGTTCATTAGATTTGCCAGATCAGCACCTGACATTCCAGGGGTGCTCTTGGCAATAATATCAAGACGAACATTTTTGGCCAGGGGTATGTCCTTGGAGTGTACTTTAAGGATGGCTTCGCGTCCTCTAACATCCGGATTATCAACTGTAATCCGGCGGTCAAACCGACCGGGGCGCAATAAGGCTGAATCCAGAACATCTGGACGATTTGTTGCCGCCAGGAGTATAAGATTATCTGTGGTTTCAAACCCATCCATCTCAACCAGCAAAGCGTTCAGGGTTTGCTCGCGTTCATCGTGACCGCCACCGAGTCCGGCACCACGTTGACGACCGACAGCATCCAATTCATCAATAAAGATGATACAGGGGGCATTCTTTTTACTCTCCTCAAAAAGATCACGCACACGACTGGCACCCACACCTACGAACATTTCAACAAAATCAGCGCCACTAAGACTGTAAAATGGAACAGAAGCTTCACCAGCAACAGCTCTGGCAAGCAATGTTTTACCGGTACCGGGAGGTCCAACTAACAGGGCACCTTTCGGGATCTTACCACCCAGTTTTTGAAATCGCTCGGGATGTTTAAGATATTGAACGATCTCTTTCAGCTCATCCTTGGCTTCTTCACAGCCAGCTACATTGTGAAAAGTGATTTGAGGCTTTTCATTGTCAATGATCTTTGCCCGGCTTTTACCGAAACTGAATATTCCTTTCGTGCCACCTGCTCCACCCTGCATGCGACGCATGAGGAAAAACCAGAAAAAGATGATCAGGAACCAGGGCAGCACCTGGAACAAGTAATCAACCCAATCCCGGGTTTCATCCTGAAACTCATAGCTTATTCCCATTTCGTCCCATTTGGCCAAGACTTCACTATCAATGACCGGTGACAGAACCACCCAAAATTTAACATAGTCCGTTGTCACCCCATTGATCACATCTGTTTCAGGCAGTTTCAGAACACCATGGAAATGGTTTTTGATCAGGACAGCAGATTCGATCTTGCCCGCCTCTAATAGCTCCTGATATTCCGTGTAAACAAGCTTTTTGACGGGCTGTGAATCTGTGTTCAATAATTGCGCAAAGAAAAAGACTGAAACCAATATAGCTACCCAGAGCAAGGTGGTTTTTAACCCTTTTTGCCAGTTTTCATTGCCTTCTGTTGGGCGAGTGATTTTGATATTAGTGGATTTTTTTACCGGTTTAGAATCAGATTTCCGTGATTTATCACCTTGCTTACCTGAACCTGATCGATTTTGAGGTCGTTTTGGTGGCCTTTGACGATTTTTTGAGCCCTGATCTTTTCTTTTGGAAGACCGATCTGGATTACGATTTTGTTTATTGTCTGTGTTCATTTAAATCCTTTTATACATTCATGTCTGTAGGGAATGCCCAAATGGAGGGCAAGTTCCTGAATTTTTGGTCAAGATCCAAACCATAGCCAACCAGAAAGCGGTCTGCTACTTCAAATCCAATGTATTCGGCTTCGAATTTCAGCTTTAAACAATCAGGTTTAAGCAGTAGCGAAGCAAATGCTACTGAGCTGGGTTCATTCTCCAGGATACGATGCTTCAAAAAGCGAGCGGTTAAGCCACTATCGATAATATCTTCAACAATTATCACATCGCGGCCGGTCACAATACAGCTGATATCTTTTATAAGTCTGACTGTTCCTGACGATTGGGTTCCTGAATGATAAGAGGATACTTTGATAAAGTCCATTTCACACTCGATCTCAAGCCGTTTGGCAAGATCGGTAAGAAAGAAAACAGAGCCATTCAGCACGCCGATCAGGATTGGTACTTTTCCTGCGTAATCTGCTGAAATTTCCTTGGCCAGTTCAGCGGTACGAGTTTCGATCTCAGCTTGAGTATAAACTTCTTCAAGTATCTGACCCGAATATTTCCCCATGTTCTCGACTTTACGTGTTCTCATTCAAACGTTCCCTCTTGGAATTTTACTCTAAAACAGTGCCTAACTTCATTTTCTATACAATCTGACAAATCCACCAACCCTGAAACAGCCGTCCGAATACCGGGCACCCAAACGATCACTCCCCTGTGTTCAAGAACCGGGTAGACAGATTTCAGAGCTGGTGCCACATGGGCTTCCTGAAGAATCTGCTTGATCGTGATCCATTTATCTGATGGATGGATCTTCATTTTATCTCCCTTAACATGCATACGTAAACGGTAATGCTCAGGATCACTACTATACCAGAAATGGTCAGGATCCTGCACATGAGTGTGAATTGATAGTGCCAGAGTCTCCCACTCAAAGAAGGGAAAGACATCATGAAACAGGTCTGTCATATCCATCGAATTCCACTCAAGAGCATGCCTTTTAATGAAGGCAATACTGTTCCGGTTCCGGATAGCGATCACCGAACCTGGAAGGTGAGTTTCTCTGGCAATTGCATGCTTGGGTAATAGCGATCTAAGAGCCTTAAAGTGCTGGGCTGATAATCCTTGAGACATTGAAGAAATTGCTTGAAAAGCGCTGTCAAAAATCACTTTTTGAATCGGCGAAAAATAGTCGGTGAGTTTCCCCAATCCTAATGATATATTTTGAGCATTACCCCGTCTAATATCAATATTATCAACTACTACTGCACTCCTTGCAGTTTTTTCATGGAGGACACTTCCTAATTGACTAATTTCTGTAAAGAGGGTCCTCCAACGAGGATCGATGGGGTCATCCATAAATGGGATCAGCTTTACCCTGATATTGTTCCTTAAGATATTTATATCTGCATTGGACTTATCGATGCAATAGCTTAAGCCTTCCTGCTGTGCATATGCTTCGATTTCAGCTCGGGAATACTGCATCAACGGGCGCACAAAATGATCCTGGTGCTCTGCAACTCCAGCCAAGCCCTTTATCCCGGTTCCCAGATATAGATTCATCAGGATGGTTTCGATCTGGTCATCTTCATGCTGACCCAAAGCAATCCAATCATAACCTTGTTCTTGATTGACTCTTCGGAAACTCGCTCTTCTTCTCAGACTACCAGCTTCCTCAATACTGAGTTTGTGTTGATTTGCATATTCACGAATATTTTCAGAAATTACATGAACCTTACAACCATATCTTTTCCCAAGTTCTTGTACAAATGAAAGGTCTGACTGACTATCAACCCCCCGTAACTGATGATCGAAATGGACAATGTCACCATGGATATCAGGTATTTTCTGCAGGAGATGCAATAGAACTGTGGAATCGATACCACCTGAACAAGCACACAGAATCTTTTGACCGGGATGATACCAGCTGGATGTTGACAGTGTCTCTTCAAATGTTGCTCTAGAAAGCATAAAATAAAAAGCGACTCCAGGTTCTATACATGTGGAGCCGCTTTATTTTCAAACGAGGTGATAGGCGATTACGAGTCAAAAATTTAACAATGGTTTATACTTCATCAAAGAACCAGTCTTCCAGGGATTGGATCTTTTGTTCATAAGAATTTGGATACATGAACCAGGTGGCTGCTGAAATAGAACTTAGCAGGGAATTGCCATCCTGAGGAGTGAAACAAAAGCCAACCAGTTCCTTGCCGCCATCAAGCAGGTGCAGGCTGGGCGTTGAAATTACCGTTTGATTCAAGATCCGACCATAATGACCATGATCTCTTCCAAAAGAAAAAACCTGACTTGATAATTTCTTCTCTGTGATTGCCACCAGCGGATTTTCTTCAAATATTTGCATAATCTGAGGCATGGTCATGGCCTCTTTCATTTTAAGGTTAAAATGAATGATATGCATATACTGGGTATTCAATTTCATAGCAGATGAAAAGATATTCAGATCATATCCGAGAGTTTTGAACAAGTTTGCTGCATCCTTGGCATGGTGGGTGCCGAACCGCTCTGAACTATGCGACCCAACCTCAGGTGCTGGAATGAAATCACTGGCCTGACTTAGATCATTGGCGCGTCGAATCATCACAAAGCGTCCATCTATCAGGTTATCCGGATCACCATTATGAATGCCGATAGTTTTAACCAGTGAGGAAAGGTTGTGTGTATTGCATGATACTACCTGGAGGAATCTATCCTCACCATGGACAAGTGCTTCATCATTGATGCTCCTGGCGTATGGCTTTCCAAAACCGAATTCACTACCCTGGGCGATAAATCCCAAGGTGTTGTGGTCATAATTATGATAATACTTAACCTTGTTCTTATGACCAACTCCCTTTGGTGTACAGTCAATCACAACGGAAGCCCGGTCAATGGAATCTATAGTTGAAAATGCCGGCTTGATCCCAATTTCCTTGAATCCTTCAAATGCCTCAGTATCCGTTACGAGGCGGGCACCGCGTTTCAGCAAACGCATCACTTTTGCATGCTCACTCTTTAGCGGAGTTCTTTTATGAAAAGTGATCTCATCAATACCTAGATCATCTTTATAATCACATAAAAGTCCGATCAGTGGTTCACCAATGGTTCCAGTTCCAACGACATGTACAATCTTTTTTGACATTTCAAGTCCCCTTATTTTTTGGCATCAATAAGTTCTTTAAGCAGTGTCACTTCCTGTTCAATTCGATTGGTTTTTTTATTCATGTACAACATGAAACTAAAAATGCCCAGCCAAATGATGGTATAGGCCATAAAAAGATAGATATAGGCATTCATTTAGAGAATCTCCATTTCCTTGAATTGTTTATTGAGGGTGTCTTCCATTTCCAATAACTCGTATCGTTTTCGCAATATATATATGTACAAAATGGTGAATGTAGCCAGCGAGAACATGAAGGTAAAGAACATGGGAGCAGCCAGACTGCCATCACCGCTGGCCATGACTGCTTTGGGATGTTGAGTCTCCCACCAGCGAATGGAATAATAAACGATGGGAACATCGATAAAACCGATAATTCCCACTACCGCCGAAAGATTCGCTCGTTTGCTGCCATCTGGTAAATAACGACGCAGCATCAGGTAGGCTACATAGATCAGCCACAAAATCAGAGATGATGTCAGGCGGGCATCCCAGGTCCACCAAATGCCCCAAACCGGTTTGGCCCAGATCGGTCCTGTAACTAGAACCAGTGTAATAAAAAGAACCCCTATCTCTGCTGAAGCAACGGCTGTGAGTTCCCACTTACGTTGACGAGTAGCCAAATATCCGACACTGGATACGAATACAACAAAGAAGGATAAAAATCCTATCCAGGCACTGGGAACATGAAAGTAGAATATCTTCTGAGCGATCTGCTCAGCTGTATTTGAGGCTTTTATCTGAGGGACCCACATAAAGATCAGAAAGATGCAGGTCAAAAATGCCACCAAGAGTATGCCGAGTAATATTTTATCAATATTTTGTCTCATAGTTACCTTATAACTTGGGTGAGTTGAGGAAGCAAGTCACCTTAATCCTCCAGAATAAAATCAAACAGCATATAAGCAATTGTAAAGAATATTACATCAAAGGCAGTAATCCTGATCAATAATGGATAGAAGGATGATGTTAACTCTCCGGCCAGCACCATTCCAGTCAGATTGACTGACCAGATCACAATGGGTGAGACCAGCGGCCATAGTAGCAAAGAAAGCAGGATCTGCTGATTACGTGTATGCACTGCCACTGCTGACAGGATCGTGCCGAGACTGGTAAATCCTATTGTACCGGCCAGAATAACTGGAACCAGCAGGAGGATTTGAAGTGAAAGCTGAAGATCGTAGAATATGATGAAAATAGGGAATATCAGAATTTCAAAAAGCAGCATGATGATGGTAACGCTGAGAAATTTACCCAGATAGATCTGTCCCCCATCCACTGGCATCAAAGCCATAGCTCTTAGATTTCCATTTTCCTTTTCAACTGAGAATGAATGGTTTAACCCAAACATGCCTGAGAAGATGAAGGCCACCCAAAGCAAACCGGGAGCGATCTCAAGCATGACCAGCCGGGAAACCTCAAACGTAAAATTGAAGATCACGAAGATCAGTAATGAGAATATCCACATGGCCAGGATACTTTCTTTGGACCGGAATTCCATGCGGAGATCTTTTTGAAGAATGGCCAGTGCTGCTCTCATAAAGCGGTTCGCTCAGAAAAGGATGTGCTGAAATAGTTATTCCGAATCTCGTCTGGAGTGCTGTCTGCCATAGAACCATCGTGCACAATACGATGTTTATCCAAAACAATATAGCGTTCTGACAATTCTTTGGCTGTATGCAGATCATGGGTAGTCAACAAGATGGTTTTTCCCAGTTCCTTCTGAATATTCAAAAGAGAAATGAGCATACCAACAGCTTGCTGATCCAACCCGGTAAATGGCTCATCCAGTAATAATAAAGATGGCTCATGCAAAAGAGCCCGGGCAATGGTCAGACGCTGGGTCATTCCCCTGGAGAAAGTTGCCACCAGGTCAAAACGACGATGGGTCAATTCCACATCGGCCAGCAGTTTGGTTATCCTATGCGATAGATCAGGAACACCATAAATGCGACCGTAATATTCCAGATTCTCCAACGCGGTCAAATTTCCATATAAAAACATTTCGTGGGAAATGACGGCCAGTTTAGCTTTATTAATTTTAGCACTGGGATCTGTACCGAATAGTTTAATACTTCCGCTACTTGGTTTGGAAACACCACTCATGATATTCAACAAAGTGGTCTTGCCTGCCCCATTTCGTCCAAGGATACTGACAACCTCACCACTTGAAATGGAGAGATCAATATTCCTCAATGCTATAATGCGGCCAAAGTCCTTGCATACCTGATCCAAAACCAATGCCGGGGTTCCCAACTTATTTGATCCGTTCCAGAGTTTTATAGACAGCGATCAATTGTTGTAATAGCTTTTCTTTTACTCTCCCATCTGTAGTAGAATCAGCAGCTCGGTTATAGTCGGCCAGTAGATCTTTTTTCTGTTGTTTGAGAAGGTCGACTGAATCTTTTTTCAAATCGGTATGCTGTCTGACAATGGAAATGAATAGAGCACCCAGGATTAACAGGATCAAAATACCGGATAGAATGAATATATTACTTATGGGCAGGCGATGTTCGACCACAATATTACCTGTATTCTGTTGGCTTTGACCCTGTGTATCAGCCATTCCTTTTCCTGAAACCAGAAATTTAAGTTCGGTTCCAGCAGCCACGCGATCAATGCTGTAGATGGCTACCCCATTCTCATGATCGGTTCCTTCCCGATTAAGACCCGTAGCTGTCACCTTAATATCTATGGGCATGGTATAGACATGAAAATGTTCTACACCGTAACCAACCTCCTCCAGAATTTCTGTCCCTGATGGTTCATATGGCAGGTAATAGGCTATGTCAATCTCTGTATTACCCGGCTTTAAGGCATTTGGAATAAGCTGTCCGGATTCAGTTTCAATGGATTGGGTATTGATTGGCATGTTACCATCTTTAAATGTGAGATAATCGAGTTTGATCACATTCTCAGGTATATACACTTTAATAACACCTGGTGCGCCAATGAAAGTCATGGGTGGGTCAGAGTGATTTTCAAGAACCAGTCGTTTCTGAATGTAGAATTTATCTTCAAAAGCGTATATCACAAAGAACGGCACCGTAGCCTCAATATTGGTAGGCTGATCACTTACATCGTATAGGGTGATTGATGTTTCCCACGCTGTCAGTCCAGGTGCAGGTACAAAAGTGCTCGTATACTTGGTTCCGTTCAAGCTGGCTTGAATCAAATATTGACTCTGGCTGCCTGAATGAATATCCGAAAAAGTAGTCGCCTTACTC
The DNA here is from genome assembly GCA_034716895.1 of Candidatus Neomarinimicrobiota bacterium. Classification (NCBI taxonomy): domain Bacteria; kingdom Pseudomonadati; phylum Fidelibacterota; species Fidelibacterota bacterium. Next base: position 20,080 of record JAYEKW010000127.1, on the reverse strand, counting down.
ACATCAGTCACAGCAGCGACTTCAGCCATGCCGGCTGCAAGATCGATCAAAGCAACTCTATCTGCGTAACCTGGAGTATTGGAAGTGCCATTGATCAAATTGACTCTCAGATCACCCCCCCACAAGGCAGTGAATATCACAAGATTACTCAGCAGGAATATTTGGAGTTTTCTGCTCATGTTAACTCCTGCCCACATTCCATGCAAAATCTAGCACTTGGAAGATTCTCTTTTCCGCAAGTCTTGCAGATGTGTTTCTTATTATTTTTGCTTTTCCCATTGTTGAGTTGCTTGACATCCTGTTCAATTTGAGCGATCAGATCAGCAGACTTTTGATCTTCAAGCTTTTGGATGACACGACCGGCTTCTCTCAAAAAGGATTGACGGATCTTGTTGAAATCCGGTTCGCTTAGACGTCCCATGGCATAATCGAATTCAAGATCAGTGATGTTCCCATAAACCCGTTTTTTCTGATCCTCCAGTGCGTCTGATTCCACGATAAGTGATATCCACGTACTATCTTTTTTAAACAGGGGCAACATTGCCCAGATAAGCGTTGCTGTACCCAGAAGATATGCCAGAATACTCATCATTCACCTCCCTTTGAAAGAGGTGCTGTACCCGCTTTTTTTGTTAATATTCTGAGGTTTGGAATCATGGCGAAAAGGGTTCCAAATACCATGATAAATGAGCCAATCCAAATCAATTTAACGAAAGGATTCCGATAGACTTGAACAATGACTCGCTCGCCATCATTACTCATCCCGGATAATACAGTATAAATATCTTCTCGCAGCGTTGAATAGATATCTACTTCTGTAGAAGGTTGCTCTGAGGCGTAATAATAACGTTTTTCCGGTAGAAGTAGTGTGATAACCTGATTATTTCTGCTCATCTCAAGTTCAAGCGTTTCTGAGGAATAGTTTTCTGTCTCTGCATGATGAATATGATTTGCGGTGAATGTATAGGGTCCAAGTTCGAAGAAATCACCCTCACCTACTTCTGCTCTGGTTTCAGAATTAAAGGCAGTTCCGGTAAACCCGACAAACATGATAACCATGGCAGCATGGATGATATAGCCACCATAGCGTCTTGTGTTCTTCCTGGAAAGCAGGTAGATCGCGACAAAGATATTTTCATCGGTGTTTCGACTACGAATTCTGGCTCCTTTTACAAATTCTATCACGATGGTCCACATGACAAAGAAAGCGATGGCAAATGATCCCAGACTCCAACCATCATGAATCCCAAATCCAATCAGGATCAGAACCAGAGTGAAGCTACCGAGAATAGGCCAACCAAAACTGCGTTTTAATGTCTCAACCGAAGTATGCCTCCATGCCAGTAACGGTCCAACACCAGTGAGCAACAGCAACGCCAAACCAATGGGGATCATAATATTATTGAACCAGGGAGGTCCTACTGTGATCTGATCACCGGTGAATATTTCACTGATAACGGGAAACAGGGTGCCCCATAATACCGCGATAGTAGCCAATAAAAAGAGTAGATTATTAAACAGAAAACCGCTTTCTCTGGAAATAAGAGACTGCATTTCCTCATCCGGTTTAAGGTCTTTTCGCCTGTACAATAGTAAACTGATACTGAGTAACGTGGAGATAGTGAGAAAAACTGCAAATGCCGGTCCCAGTCCTGAATTAGAAAAGGCATGAACCGAGCTGACAATCCCGCTGCGGGTCAGGAAGGTGCCAAATATTGAAAGTAAATAGGTGGCGATCACCAGGGTCATATTCCAGATCTTGAGCATTCCCTTGCGTTCCTGTATCATCACTGAATGCAGATATGCTGTGGCTGTCAACCAGGGTAGTAAAGAGGCATTTTCAACTGGATCCCAGGACCAATAGCCACCCCAGCCAAGTTCAACATAAGCCCACTTGCCACCTAGAACGATGCCAGCTGCCAGAAAGCCCCAGGCGGTCAACGCCCAGCGCCGAGTAGAGTGGATCCAACCAGCATCCAGCTTCCCGGTGATTAAAGCGGCAATGGCAAAGGCAAATGGGACAACAGATCCAACATAGCCAATGAACAGGATCGGTGGATGAATAATCATAGCCGGATGCTGCAATAGGGGGTTTAAGCCACGACCGTCACGCACCGTGAATTCTTGAAGCTGGTTTCCCAGATCCTGATAGAGCGTATCAAAAGGATTGCTGACAAAGACACTCAAAATGGAAAAGAATACCATGGTACTGGCCATTACAAACAGGACGTATGGCATGAGATCATTGTTTTTGTGACGATTCTGGTAGGCAACGATGGCGATAAATACCGTTATGATCCAGGTCCACAATAACAGCGAGCCATTATGGCCAGCCCACAATGCCACTATCTTATAAAACATGGGTAAGGCATAATTGGTATTACTGGCAACGTACTCAATGGAGAAATCGCTGGTAACTAATAGATATTCCAGAGCCAGTACAGCAAATGTTGCCAACCCAAAAGCAGCATAGGCACCCCGGCGGGCAGCTTCAAACAGTCCGCGTCTTTTGGTGACACCTGCCGCCAATGCGATCAGCATCGTAAAGACGCTTACGGGAAACAGAAAAAGTAAAAGAATATTTCCAAGATCAGCCATATTGATAACTCATAGTTCCAGGTTTAGATAGCAGCGGATGAATAATCCGCTTCATATTTAGAGGCACATTTTGCTTGAATACGTTCAGCATTAAAAACACCGTCTTCAGCGAGTCTTCCAGAAACAACAACTTCAGCATCCATCTCATTATTAAAGGTGTCCGGTATGGGATCCTTGCCAATGTAGTGGATAAGCAATTCGGAATTACCCTCAGTGATCACAAAATCCAGATCGAGATTATTGCGAATGATACTGCCTTTTTTGAGGCTCCCATTAACCTTTAACGAAAGTGATCTGGCACGAGAACCCATCAGTTGAACTTCACTTACACTTTTTGAGTAGGACATGGTACTATCTTCCTGCATACCCTGCACCGCTAAAACGATCACAGCGGCAATAATTACTGCACTACCCACTATGAACTTTATTTTATTATTCAAAAGAATAACTCCTTTATTATGATTTAACCTGAATAATTCATAGCCACTAAGTCACCAAGACACAAAGTTTAATAAAATATATGCTTATCAAAAATTATCACTCACAGATGTAAATAATACTGTTTAAAATGACCTTGTTCATAACTTTAATACTTTTCGTGACTTAGTGTCTTCGTGGCAATAATTCATGAATAATGCAGGTTAAACATGTTTAACACTTTTGCCGTCAAGCTTAACCGAGCCGGAGTCAGATCAACTGGATAAACAGCCACAGGCTCACCGGAAATAATATTTGCCGGATTATCCTTGAGTAGCAGATCAGCATACTCTTGACTGTAATGCTCTGTCAACCAACGGTATCCAGGTTTCGTATAAAGCGGTCTGGATTGCATATTATGACTATCGCTCCCTACCAGGTGCACGGCATCTCTATCTAATAAAAAGTTTGCCAGTTTTTCAGTATTTGGCCCAAGGGTTCCTAGAAATGATCCAATATCAACTTGTAATGGACAACCCATATTGATCAATACTTCCAAGGCCACAGGATCACGCTGCCATGGTTTAATTCGTTCTGGATGAGCAATGATCGGGATGATCCCCTTGCGGGTGATATCATATATGATCCGTTCCAGATTATTGGGTACAGAATGAAATGAAAACTCCAGCAACAGATATTTTCCACCTATGAGAACATCGAGTTCTTCTAAAATGATGGGGAGCATGTCCTGATACCGTACTTCAGCGGCAATAGATACTTCAAGTGGTATCTTGTATGCTTCCAGCAAGTTCAGGAGGGTCTGACTCCCCGTCTGAACTTTCGATCTCCACTCTGCAGTGGTTTTAATGATATCTGCTTCATAAAGATGAGGTGTCAACACGAGGTGCTTGACTCCCTGGTTCACGGCTTCCTGGAGCATGGAAAGGGCTACATCCTTGTTTTTGGCTCCATCATCAACTGCGGGTAGGATGTGATTGTGAATATCTATCATAATTTAGTCTGATACCGGATTCTTAGAAAACAGGGGTTTCTGTATAAGTTCCATAAACTTGCTTCATTGCATCGACCATTTCTCCAAGAGTTGCAGATTTTCGGACCGCTTCCAATAGTGGAGGCATGATATTCTCACCACTTTCACAGGCTTTTGTAAGAGTACTTAGGGCCAGATCTGTTTCAGGTTGGTTTCTGGATCTTCTCAGTGCTTGCACTTTTTCAACTTGATCCAATTCTACTTGTTGATCAATTTTTAAAACGGGTATATCAATATCTTCATTCTCGCGTATAAAGGCGTTTACCCCAACTATGAGACGCTTTTTACTATCATATTTACGCGCGATATCATAAGCGGCTTTTCCAATTTCACGCTGAAAATAGCCAGCTTCAATTGCGGGGATAACCCCACCCAGTTCATCAATGATCTCAAAATATTTTTCTGCTTCTGCTTCCATTTTATCTGTCATAGCTTCAACATAATAGGAACCAGCAAGGGGATCAATGGTGGAAGCGACGCCTGTTTCATAGGCAATGACCTGTTGAGTCCTTAAAGCAATCTCAACACTCTTTTCAGTAGGTAACGCCAAGACTTCATCCATGGAATTGGTATGCAGTGATTGAGTGCCACCCAGTACACCTGCCATGGCTTCGAAAGCAGTTCTGACAATATTATTTTCCGGTTGAGGAGCAGTAAGACTGTGTCCTGCCGTTTGGGTATGGAATCTTAGCATCCAGGAGCGCGGATCCTTGGCACCGTATTTTTCCTTCATTCGCTTGGCGTAGATCCGGCGAGCTGCTCTGAATTTCCCGATCTCTTCAAAGAAATCAATGTGTGAATTAAAGAAAAAGCTCAAACGACGAGCGAATTTATCAATATCAAGTCCGCGTTCGATGGCAGCCTCCACGTAAGCAAAACCATCAGCCAGGGTAAATGCGAGTTCTTGAGCGGCAGTTGATCCAGCTTCACGAATATGGTAACCGGAGATCGAGATGGTATTGTAGGCCGGCATGTGATCAGTACACCATTCGATCATATCCGTAATGATATGCATGGATTGTTCAGGTGGAAAAATAAATTCTTTCTGGGCGATATATTCTTTCAGAATATCGTTTTGTAGCGTTCCCCGTAATTTTTCAGAGGATACCCCCTGCCGTTCGCCCACAACGACATACATTGCCATTAGTATAATTGCTGGACCATTAATGGTCATGGACGTGGAAACCTGATCCAGCGGAATTCCATCAAACAGAATCATCATATCATCAATGGAGTTGATCGAAACCCCACAGTGTCCCACTTCACCCAAAGAAAGTGCATGATCTGAATCATATCCCATGAGGGTGGGCATATCAAAAGCCGTACTCAAGCCGGTTTGGCCCTGTTCCAGTAGAAACTTGAAGCGTTGATTCGTATCCTCGGGAGTACCAAACCCGGCAAACTGACGCATGGTCCACAAGCGACCCCGATACATATTGGGATGCACTCCCCTGGTGAATGGATACTCGCCAGGAAAACCCAATTGTTCCATATATTGATCAAGATCTTTCTGACTTTCATCAGGCAGATGCATCAATTCATTTTCTAGACCTGAGACCGTCTCATAATCATAGTCCCGATCACCGGCTTCTGACACTTTTTCTTTCCAGCGTTTGAGGCTGTCATGGTAGGAATGATTCGGCATTAGTTCTGCACTCCTGGTTCTATTTTAGGACTTTGAGAATTGCCGCAGCAATTTCTTCAGGGGTTAATTTGACTTCAGCCAATAATTGAGATCTGGTTCCATGGGTAACAAAATCATCAGGTAAAGTATGCGTATGGACTTTGGCTGCTCCTGCAATGGAAGCTGAGAAAGCTTCAATGGTCTGTGACAGACTGCCAGGATAGTTATTTTCTTCGACTACGAAAATATGCGAATATCGTTTCAATGCCTTTGTAAGCAGTTTCTTATCATAAGGCTTAACGAATTTAGCATCGATTCGACTGGCTGAGATCCCTTCAGAAGTCAAAATTGTGGCGACCTTATCTGAGATACCATTCATGGATCCAACCGCGATAATGACCGTATCCTGTCCTTCAGCCAAGGTCTCCCAGTTGCCAATCTCCAATACTTTACTTTTAACAGTTTTGCGATTCTTTTCAGCAGAAGCTTTTGGGTATCTAATAAAAAATGGCCCCTCTGTGTAATGTAAAGCCGTCTGCATCAAGTGCCGCAATTCCTCCCCGTTCCTGGGTGCTGTTACCACCACACCGGGAATGCTTGTGAGATAAGCTAAATCAAGTACGCCATGGTGGGTTGGACCATCTTCACCAACCAGGCCAGCCCGATCCAGCATAAAAACAACAGGCAGCTTTTGAACAGCGATATCATGCATCAGCATATCATATGCCCGTTGCATAAATGTGGAATAGATCGCTACAAATGGTTTGAGACCTCGGGATGCCAGGCCCGCGGCAAAAGTAACAGCATGTCCTTCGGCGATCCCAACATCATAGAAACGCTGGGGGTGTTTTTCTGAAAAACCTGATAGACCAGTTCCATCACGCATTGCGGCTGTAACCGCTACGATCCGTTTATCTTTTTCGGCAAGCTTTGTGAGTTCTTCACCAAATACAGTCAAATACGGTGGGGTAATTTTTGCCGGAGTTTTCTCCCCTGGTTTGGAAGCAGGAGCGATCCCATGAAATTTTGCTGGATTTTCTTCAGCTTCTGTAAGGCCCAATCCTTTTTTTGTAATGATGTGTAACAGGATCGGTGTGTTGATATCTTTGATATTTTCCAATGTTTCGATCAGATGCGGGAGATCATTCCCATCTATGGGTCCAAAATATCGAATACCCATTTCATCAAATATCACACCGGGAACCAGCAAGTTCTTGAGGCTCTCTTCAACTTTTTTGATACCGGTACGGACAGTGCTTTTTCCAACTGGCAATTTCCCGGTGATCTTCCATAACTCTTCCCTAACTTTGTTATACAAAGGGTTGGTGGTGATCTTAGAGAGGTACTTGGCCATAGCACCTACATTGGGTGAAATTGACATCTCATTATCATTCAGAACGATCATCATTCTAGTACGCAATGACCCCAGGTTATTCAAACCCTCAAAAGAAAGTCCACCGGTGAGAGCACCATCTCCAATGACAGAGATAACCTGGTGATTTTCACCTTTTAGATCTCGGGCAATGGCAAATCCGACACCGGCAGAGATTGATGTAGAGGCATGTCCAGCACCATAGATATCGTGCTCACTTTCTTTTGGTTTGCAAAAACCGCTGATACCACCGTATTGTCGAATGGTCTTGAGTGCTTCCCGCCTTCCAGTAAGGATTTTATGCGCATAAGCCTGGTGGCCTACATCCCAGATAATCTTGTCTTTTGGAGAATCAAAGACCAGATGCAAAGCAACTGACAGTTCAACGACACCCAGGGTTGGTGCCAGATGTCCACCTGTCTCAGAAACCACTTCGATGGTATATTCGCGAATTTCCTGACAGAGCTGCACCAATTTATCAACTGACAGTTTTTTAAGATCTGATGGATCATTGATAGTTTCAAGCAATTTATACTTATCCGACATGGACAATTTCCCTCTATTTTAAAACAAGTTGATCCACAAAGTATTTATGAATACTGGGATCCTCGGTCAGCTCAGGGTGGAAGGCCGCAACCAGTACATTTCCCTGCCTCAATAGCACAGGATCAGAGCCATAAACAGCCAGAGATTCCACATCGTGACCAATGTTGTGGAATTTAGGCGCACGAATAAAGATCGCGTGGAAATCATGATCCATTATTTTTGGAATTATGAGTGCAGTACTAAAGGATTCAACTTGCCTGCCATAGGCATTGCGGTGGGCAGTATAATTGATCTTGTTGAAACAGCGTACTCTATTGTCCTCTATCTGATTGCCCAAAAGAATGGCACCGGCACAAGTACCAAAGACTGGCAAGGTTTCCAACATATCATTGAGAGGTTCCCATAAGCCTTCATTCTCAAGCAGCAGGGTCATGGTAGTTGATTCGCCACCAGGCAGAATCAGGGCATCAATTAATTTGAGGTCTTGTGCTTCGCGAACAGCCCGACATTTTATGCCCAAACTGCCCATGCTATGCGCATGTTTGGCAAAACTGCCCTGGAGTGCAATGACACCAACGGTCAAATCTTCGTATTCAGGTTTAGTCAGCAAATATCTTCTCCTACCACCCTCTATCCTGCATCCGTTCTTCTGGAGCTATTTCACTCATGTCCAGACCACGCATGGCGGATCCAAGACCCTCTGAGATCTCAGCCAACTTATCAGGCTTGTCATAAAATGTGGCAGCCTGAACAATTGCTTTAGCCATGGCAGCGGGATCTTCGGACTTAAATATGCCCGATCCCACAAAAATAGTTTCTGCACCCAGCTGCATCATCAAAGATGCATCAGCCGGGGTGGCAATTCCACCAGCAGAAAAATTAGGTACAGGTAGTTTTCCAGTAGCGGCAACTTGCACCACCAGGTGGAATGGTGCACCCATTTCTTTGGCGATAGCCATCAGTTCGTCATCTTTCAGGGTGGCCAGTTTGGCTAATTCCATATTGATCGTGCGCATGTGTCGCACTGCTTCAACTATGTTTCCTGTGCCTGGCTCACCTTTGGTCCGGATCAGAGCAGCTCCCTCCCCAATGCGCCTTAAAGCCTCTGACAGATTCGTGGCGCCACACACAAAAGGAGTCTTGAAATCATGTTTCCAAATATGATTGGACTCATCAGCAGGGGTTAGTACTTCACTCTCATCAATATAATCCACTTCAAGTGCTTCCAGGATCTGTGCTTCAGCAAAATGACCGATCCGGCATTTAGCCATGACAGGTATTGAGACTGCGCGTTGGATCTCTTTGATCATTTTGGGGTCTGAAGATCGAGCAATACCACCATCCCGACGAATATCTGCAGGTATCCGTTCCAGTGCCATCACAGACACGGCACCTGCCTTTTCAGCAATTTCAGCTTCTTTTGGGGTAGTTACATCCATAATAACCCCACCCTTTAGCATTTCTGCCAAACCGGTCTTAACTTCAAATAGATCTTTTTTCATTTTCTTATTCTCCAAAATAATATTCACTCACGTGATTCCACGTGTAAGGTTCGCAAATGTTCAACAACTTCATCGATCAGATCATCTGGTGATGAAGCTCCGGCTGATACGCCCACTGTTTCGGCTTGATCAAACCAGTCATGATCAATATCCTCTACTTTTTCCACCATGTAAGACCGGGGATTAAGTAAAAGCGAAACTTCGAGTAGACGTTTGGTATTAGCGCTGGTAAAGGATCCTACTATGATCATGACATCAGAAGCTGGTGCTAATTCCTTGATCTGTCCCTGATTTCTACGGGTTGGAAAACAAACCGTGTTCACAAATCTCAAGTCAAAGATCTTCATGGAGAGAATGCCAATGATATTCTGTACATTTTCGATCATTTGGGTGGATTGTGACACAACCCCGGCTTTTTTAAGCCTGGGAACAGCCTGGGCTTCCTCAGCTGTGGCAATAACCGTAGAGTCGGGAACCTGAGCTTGAATGCCAATCACTTCATCATGCCCATGATCACCAATGATAAATAATTTTCGACCTTCTTCGTGAAGCTTCTTGATTTCTGAGTGGATCTCATGAACCAGCGGACAAGTTGCATCCACTATCTTAAGATCGTGTCGTGATGCTGTTTCCCAAAGCTCAGGTATGGTTCCATGTGCTCGAAAAAGAACAGGTGCATCTACCACATCAGCTATAGAATCCACAACTTTTATATTTTCTTGTTCAAGTTGGGCAACCACCCGCTCATTGTGGACAATATCACCCAGCATATAAACCTTGCCATGTTCTCTGGCGGTTTTACGTGCTTTTTCAATAGCGTCTCGCACACCGAAACAAAAACCGGCTTCTTTAGCAACTTTAACTTTGAGCAATTCAGACATTGGCATCCCAATCCTTAATTGCTTGCCGACACTCTTCCACAACTGCTTTCCCGGCATTTTCAAGACTATCATCAATACGACAGCCCGCTGCAAATGCATGTCCACCGCCATTAAAATGATAAGCAACTGTATTTATGGGAATATGGCCTTTTGAACGAAAGCTGACATCAGTGGGCTGGTTTGACATTTTTATGAGGGAAACACCTATCTCAACACCTTTGATAGACCGAATGAAATCAGAAAGTGAATGCAGATCATCAGGTGTTGCACCCAGAGACTGTAATTCTTCATAATCGATCAAAGACCAGGCTAAACGTCCGTCACAATCATAGTTCAGCTCACGTAACAAATGTTGAAGGACTTGTAAACGTCCCGGTGTATTCAGATCCTCATAAATACTTACATATAATTCATAAGGCTTGACCCCTGCAGCGACCAGGTTTCCGGCAGCAAAAAATGTTTCAGGATCAGTATTGTTGAAGCGAAAATTTCCAGTATCACTCATAATGGCAGCATAGAGTGGTTTGGCTATTCTGAAATCATTCGGTGAAGCAGCTTCGAGCTCGCTGAGAAGATCATAGATCAATACACCTGTTGAGCTGGCAGATGGAAAATCATACCGATAATCAAACTGTGTCTTATCACCGGGATGGTGATCGATACTGATCTTGATTGCACTACTTTCGCCAAAAGCAGGACCGATATCTGAGAGACGACTGTAGTGTCCAATATCAAAAGCAATGAATACATCAACGCTGGAGATGATATCCTTGTGAAGTGCTGGATCAAAGACCTGTATCTCGTCTCTTTCAGTCAGGAATTCAAGGTTCACACGCATTTTTGAAGGGTTTAAGATTTGGACTGATTTGCCTTTACTTTCCAAATATCTGGCCAGGCCAAGTTCAGATCCTATTCCATCTGCATCAGGTTCGAGATGAGTCGAGAAAACGAATGAATTGTTGTCATTTAGAATCTTTTTTAATGATTCCCAATCGCGCTTTTCTCTAAAATATTGCTGATCCATATATGTAAAACTTCCCTTAGGCAGTTTAGCATTTCACTTTTTCATTTTCGCAGATCTTACACTGACCCGAAACATTGAATATATTCGTTTCTCTAGCGGATACAAACTATTCAGGAGACCCGGAATGGATGATTTGAATATTTATTTCAAAACTATACTATACCGGTTGTATTCCCATATAAATGGTTACGTTTCAAATTATTCCGGAAATAGTGAAAATGGTGAAGACAGATGATATAGCACGCATTTAGAGTGAAAATGGTGTTTGATATTAACAGGGAATTTTGGAATTGGCTATTCTTCAGTAGGTACCTGCGTCACAAATGATTCTTGTGGAGTTAACAGTTATTGATCAATTGAGAGAATGGCGTTCTGGAACCGGCACTCTTCCCATAAGTTCTTCAACGGCGATTTGTGGATCTTTGTCTTCAAATAGTACCTTGAATATCTGTTCAGATATGGGCATCTCAACGCCGGTTTTTTGGATGAGTTGATGTACAGATCTGGCCGTGTTGATTCCCTCAGCTATCATTTTCATTTCAGCAAGAATCTCATTCAGCTTTCGTCCCTTACCCAGTTCAAATCCCACATGGCGGTTGCGGCTGTGAGAGCTTAAACAGGTCACAATAAGATCCCCCATCCCACTTAATCCAGCAAAAGTCTGTTCTTTTGCTCCCAGGTGGACACCCAATCTGGTCATTTCAAAGAGGCCGCGCGTTAACAGTGCTGCCAGTGTGTTGTCACCATAACCCATGCCGGCCAATATTCCGGCAGCTATTGCTACTACATTTTTAAGTGATCCACCATATTCAACACCCAGAATGTCTGTATTGGTGTAGACCCGCAATGTGTCAGACATAAATGCGTTTTGAATAAACTTTGCTGATGATTCATTAGAACAAGCGGCAACAATCGTCGAAGGCATGCCCTTCACTACTTCTTCAGCATGTGTGGGTCCATAGAACGTGGCAATATTTCCAACAGGATGGGTTGGTAACGCATTGGCAATCACCTGACTCATCGTCCTTAATGTATCATTCTCAATACCTTTGGCGACATTCACGATGACTGTGTCAGCAGGGATCTGATCTGCCAGCTTTTTCAAAGTCAGTCCTACTGTATGGGATGGAATAGCCACCAGGATGAGCTCTTTTCCTTTGACGCAGGAATACAAATCAAGTGTGAATTCAAGGGCTTCAGGAAGCGTGATCCCCGGTAGATAGTCCGGTAATTCTTTTTGATCAAGTGCTTGCCTGTAATCCTTTTCCAGGTAAAACCATACTCCAACATCGTGACCATTCGCCAACAAGTGGATCGCTAATGTCATTCCCCAGCTTCCAGAACCAATTACACCTATTTTCATGGATAGTGCCCTCGCAAAAAAAAGCTCCCGATATAAATCAGGAGCTCTTTATACTATTTATGCATTATTATTCGTAAAGTGCGTCTATTTCTTTCTTAAAACGATCTTCAACAACCCGCTTTTTAATCTTCATGGTCGGTGTCAAAGTACCATCCTGGATATTGAATTCCTGGGGAAGCAGCATAATTTTCTTAACCGCTTCGTAGCCACTGAAATCCTGCATAACACCTTCTACTTCACCCATGAGCATGTCATATACCTTAGTATTCTTGATCAATGCTTCAGGGCTGGTATCAGTAATGCCATTATTGCCAGCCCAGGTTTCCAATTCTATAAAATTTGGAACCATAATAGCAGAAACGAATTTCCGTCTGTCGCCAATAACTAAGGCCTGTTCAAAGTACTTATTCAGGATCAAAGCCCCTTCCATTGGTGCCGGGGCTATGTTTTTACCACCAGCAGTAACAATGATGTTCTTTTTGCGATCGGTGATTATGAGGTACTCATTCTCAATTATACCAATATCACCAGTATGGAACCAACCGTCTTCGTTGATCGCCTCTTTTGTACCAACTTCATCTTTGTAATACCCCTTCATGATATGAGGACCACGCGATAAGATTTCACCATCATCGGCAATTTTGACTTCTACACCATCAATTGGAGGTCCAATTGTACCAAAACGGTAGTCATGAATTGGATTCAAGGTAATTACAGGTGAAGTTTCCGAAAGACCATAGCCTTCAAGAATAACAACTCCTGCAACATCAAAGAAACGACCAATTTCTCCAGCCAATGGAGCGCCACCACTCGCAAAAAATCTAAACTTTGGACCTAACAGAGCTTGAACCTTGCTAAGTACCAATTTATCAGCGAGTTTTTTTCTTTTGGCTAATTTTTGTGATATTGTACCAGCATTCCGGGCTTCGACATATGCATACCCGGTTTTAACCGCCCAAGCTGCTATTTTGCGTTTAATGAACGATCCAGCGGCAAATTTTGCTTGAACACCAGCATACATCTTCTCATATAAACGAGGAACTGACATGGCGGCAGTAGGCTCAACCTCTTTCAGGTTTTCAATTACTTTTTCCATGGATTCTGCGTAAGTGATGTTTCCTCCAACATGGGTTCCGACGTAGTCGCCTAACCTTTCAAAACTGTGACTCAGAGGCAGAAAAGAAAGAAATTTGTCGCTCTCAGTTATACCGAGACGAGCGTTACATGCCAATATGTTGCTGACCAGATTTCCATGTGTAAGCATGACACCCTTCGGTTGCCCGGTTGTCCCGCTGGTATAGATAAGTGTCAGGATGTCTTCAGAAGTAACCTTGAGAGCTTCTGCTTCATAATCATAAGTTTGATCAGATTTTTGGAAAGCTTTCCCTTTTTCCATTAGATCGTTGAAAGAGATAATATTCTCATCCTCGTATGACAACGATTCATCAAAAAAGACAATTGTCTTTAATTCAGGACATTGCGACTTGATCTCCAGAATTTTATCCATTTGCAACTGATCCTGGACAAACACCAACTTGGAATCGGAATGAGCAAGGATGTATTGTATTTGACTTGCAATCAGGGTTGGATACACAGTGACAGATGTGGCACCACGTGTAGCAGTTGCATAATCTGAATAAGCCCAGCGACGACAATTGGCCGATAAAATAGCCAGTTTGTCTTTTGGTTGAATATCAATCGAAGCCAATCCATATGACGCATTTTTGACCATTGTATAGACGTCTTTTCCCTTGTCTCCAACCCACTGTCCATCAACTTTTTCAGTGAACAGTTCATTATCCGGATAATTCTTTGTTACGTTAAGAAACATTTCCGCAATCGTTTTAAATTCCACGAGAGCTCCTCCTTTTAGGGGTTTTTATCAGTTTCCTCAATGATAAACATTTTCTTATAAAAGCACAGCATTTTATTGACACGTGCCTTGCAAGAATGTATCATTGCGCGCGCTTTTAGAAATAGCCAGGGTGGCGGAATTGGTAGACGCAGTGGACTCAAAATCCACCGGTGGCAACACTGTGGGGGTTCGACTCCCCCCTCTGGTACTAGACTTCGCTCTGCA
>JAYEKW010000127.1:0-5522 GCA_034716895.1 Candidatus Neomarinimicrobiota bacterium | reverse complement strand
TATCATTGCGCGCGCTTTTAGAAATAGCCAGGGTGGCGGAATTGGTAGACGCAGTGGACTCAAAATCCACCGGTGGCAACACTGTGGGGGTTCGACTCCCCCCTCTGGTACTAGACTTCGCTCTGCATGAGTGAAGTCACCGCGACATAGCAGAGTAATACCATTTTTACTTCAAACTGCGCGTTATCTTCTTCATCTTTTACAGTTCTGCTTCACTTAAAATGATAACCATAGCTACCGCTATGCCTGCCTATGCCGAAGTCGGTCTCCGCGCAGGCAGGCATAAAATTTTAAGCTTACAGAACAGCAAAATATTTTGAACCTATGCGCGCCCTCTGAAGTACAAATGGTATAACACGAGGCAACGGCGGGTCTTTAAATCATCAACAATAATTGGTCTATTCATATTCATCCGGGTTATTTTCCTGTACAACTGACCGAAAGCAAAGGTGATTTATGAATAATAAATTTATTTCGCTACCCAATTATGAAAAGCATTCCCCTACCGAAATGCTGAAACGCTCAAAAATGTTCTATGATCTGATGAGAACCAGGCGGAGTGTGCGAGAGTTTTCCAGGGAAGATGTACCTACGGAGATCATTGATGGCTGCATCCTTACGGCAGGAACTGCACCAAGTGGTGCCAATCAACAACCCTGGCACTTTGTTGTTGTCAAGGATCTGCAGACGAAACAAGCTATTCGGCAAGCAGCAGAACAAGCGGAACAGGATTTCTATGCCGGCCGGGCTGGGGACACTTGGCTGGAAACCCTGGAACCGCTAGGAACCAACGCAGAGAAACCTTTTCTCGAAAATGCACCCGTTCTAATTGCCATCTTCGAACAAAAATATCGTATTGAGGAAATTGATGGGCAACAGACCAAACATTACTATTCCAAGGAATCTACTGGGATAGCTACAGGTCTACTGATTGCTGCTTTGCATAATGCCGGGCTGGTAACTCTGACTCATACACCGAGTCCCATGAATTTTCTAAGCAAAATTCTCAAACGGCCATCTGGTGAACGACCGTTTTTGTTATTGGTAGTGGGCTATCCCGCAGAAAATGTGTTGGTTCCAGACATTGATAAAAAAACCTTAAATGAGATCCGGACTACACGATAACAAGATTTAGCAGCTCACAATTAAAGAGGCTGTGTGAGAATAGGGATACCGCTTACCCCATGCTTTAGCTTGGGGGGATGATAACCTACTATATCCCAGGGCTTTAGCCCCGTATTATTGGGCTAAAGCCCTCCTTTTTAATATTTTTATAACCCCCAGGCTAAAGCCTGGGGTAAGTATCAATAGTAACAGCACTATACGTAGACAACTAAAGCTAATATTAGCAAGCAATTATTCCATTGCAATAATATTTTCACACAGCCTCAAAAGTCGTAGGCTGCTTTTTAATTAATTAGAACCGATCCTGATCTCCAGGCCTTTAACACTGTCATCAATAGCCCCTTCCCGAAAGACAGGGTGACCATTTACAAAAGTCATAACGGGCCAGCCAGTTGTTGTCCAGCCATCGAAGGGACTCCAATTAACTTTTGTGAATAACTCCCCATTCCGGATTGTTTTCTGTTTGCCCATATCCACCAGGACGAGATCTGCATCAAACCCTTCACGAATATAGCCCTTATTCTGAACTTGGTATAATTCAACGGGTTTCTCGCACATCCATTCGACAACATTTTCAAGTGTACACAAACTCAGGTTGGCACGATCCAACATCAGCGGAAGGGATGTTTCAACACCTGGCATTCCGGATGGTGCCAAACCAAATGGTTTAGCTTTTTCCTCATGAGTATGAGGCGCATGGTCAGTAGCAATACAATCGATCACACCTGCTTGCAGACCCTCCCACAACGCTTCGCCATGCTCCATATTTCGGATGGGTGGATTCATCTGAGCGTAGGCTCCCAATTTCTCATAAACAAATGGTGCACTCAACAGGAAATGCTGGGGACATACCTCTGCCGAGACAGGCGCCTTATCTTTTTGAATTTCCAGATAACGTACTTCATCCAGGGTGGTGAGATGCAGAATATGCAGGCGACGTTGGTGTTTGATGGCAAGTTCTACTGCCAGGGTGGTAGCTTTTAAAGCAGCATCAGGTGGTCTTACAAATTGATGATGATTAAAATCCGTTGAGTTTTTGTAGATATCTCTGGCAGCTTCAATTATATCATCATCCTCAGCATGGACTGCAATAAGGCGGGAACCATTGGCAAAAATGTCATCAAGATCATGCTTATCACTCACCAAAAGATCTCCAGTAGAAGACCCCATAAATATCTTAATACCTGGAACGTTCTCCACCTC
Organism: Candidatus Neomarinimicrobiota bacterium; assembly: GCA_034716895.1. Taxonomy (NCBI): domain Bacteria; kingdom Pseudomonadati; phylum Fidelibacterota; species Fidelibacterota bacterium. The sequence continues at coordinate 3,194 of JAYEKW010000127.1, read as the reverse complement.
ATTCAAAACGGACAGGTTAGTATTGGTTGCACCTATGAAGAAATTATAGTTAACCACACATCTCTCTGAAGCAATTCGCTTGCGTTCAGTCATAGCCTCAATAGTGATCGTAGAGGGCTTTGTATTCGGCATATCAAAGAACCCGGTCACGCCACCAGCTGCAGCAGCAATGGAACCCGTACGAAGATCCTCCTTCCAAGTCAGACCAGGATCACGAAAATGAACTTGTGGGTCAAGCACACCAGGTAATAAGAATAAATGTGAAGCATCGATGATCTCACCAGCATATTTCTCACCGATCTGACCTAACTTTGCGATCTTGCCATTTTCTATTAAAACATCTTGTTTAATGATGCCCTGTGATGATACACATCTGGCATTTTTTATGAGAATCGTAGGTGACATCTATTTACTCCAGATCTAATTATTGCTGATAATATGGCATACAGAGGACCAGATATAAAGTGCTCATTTAAAGGCTGGTGTTGAGGTTCTCAAAGCTGGTTCTTGCATTACTATTAAACCGGCCCATGTTATCCGTAAGTATATTTTAAATGCCACAAAGTCACTAAGACACCAAGTTTCACAAATTTTCTTAGGGGTTCTTGAAGCCTTTGCTTGTCCGGCGTAGCTCTTCGAGCGAAGATGGATGTCTTCGTGGCAAAAGAACTTACACTTCGGCGAGATGCTCATTCCTGATGCATACGGCTATCTCAGGCCAGGTTAATATTAACAAACCATTGGAAACAGTTTCGCGGCATTATTCAGCTTTCCAGTTATGGTGCTGCCAGGACTGGCCATCACTATGATAAATTATTGCACCCTCCAGATCTGTTCTTCGGACCTTAGCTCCACTATCAGCAAAATTCCTTAAAGTTATCGGAGCGGGGTGTTTGTACTTATTCCTTGTTCCGACACTTATCAAACATACTTGGGGCTCTATCAGGCCGATATACTGAGGTGATGAGCTGGTTTTTGATCCATGGTGAGGAGCTTTGATCAGATCGCACTTCAAAAGGGATCCGAAAGGCAGCAGATCCCGTTCAACTTCCACTTCAGCATCACCTGTCAATAATAGGGTTGTTTCACCATAAAATAACTGCATGACAATTGAAACATTATTTACGTTATGTGGTTGGGTGGTCTCTTCGAATTGTTTTGGTCCTATCACTCTTAAATACAGGGGTGCCAATGAAGAATCAATGACACCTGTACAGACACTATTAGTGGGAATGTTCATTGAATTCAAAGTACTCTGCAGTTTACGATAGCCATATGAATCATATTTCACATCTTGCATTAACACTGATTTCACAGCGTGATGCGTTATGAGGTAGTGAGCACCTCCAATATGATCATTATGGGGATGGGTGATTACCAACAAGTCTATTGTTTTCCAATTCCGATCGATCAAAAACGGAGAGATAACATCTTTTCCCATATCCTTTCCACCAAATTTGAGTCCGGCATCAATAACCATGGTCTTACCATTTGGAGTATGGATCACCAGGGCATCTCCTTGTCCAACGTCCAATACCACAAATTCCAATCTGGGTGACAGATACAGATCGGACCAAACCAAGATATTTCCCCACCCCAGGAAAAGGATAAACCAAATCAGGGGTAATCGCGAGCGTTTGGTGAAAGTGATGGCAAACACTGCAAAAAAGATCAGCATAACCTCGTATAGTTGAATCGAACGAGTATTGATAAATGCCCATTCAAATCGGGCACAGAGTTGCACAAACCACAACATAAAATCAATAGCACCGTCCAATAAAGCAGCCCACAGTCCGCTCACTAAAGGGAAAACACTGCCCACGATCAGTGAGCTTAACCCGGTGGCAACGATCAGCCCGATCAATGGGACAACAATAATATTTGCCCCCAGACTGATAATGGGAATCTTGTTGAAGTAATAGATCGTCAAAGCCAGGGTTCCTAATTGAGCAGCCAGCGAAACTAAAAATAGGTCCACTACCCCATTCACGAAGCTGGTGAAATATTTATGCTCAGAAGACCATTTTGGAACCCAGTCACGCAGGATCGGAAAAAGCATAACTATACTGAGAACAGCTGAAAATGATAGCTGGAAACCGATTCCGCCAAGTTGGGTCGGATCGATCAATAGGATGATCATAGCGGCAGTGGCCAAAATATTGAATATATCGGTTTTTCTTTCAAACAGATTTGCGGTTAAGATCAATCCGGCCATGATCGAGGCTCGCATTACGGATGCAGCCCCACCAGTAAGTACTACGTAGAACCCCAATCCAAATATGACCAGGACTGTCTGCAGGCGATGGGGTAATCTAAGCATGCCGATCATGGTTGCCAGAATGAGCGATACATAGCCTACATGCAATCCACTTACAGCCAAAACATGGATGACACCGGTATTTGCAAAATTTGTTTTTGTCTCATCATCCACGTCACTGCGCTCACCCAGGATCAGGGCTGACATAATTCCGGAAGAGCGCGGAGTTAAATCTTTTAAAAAATGATATTTGATCATATCTCTTAGCGACAACATTATCTGTGTTGTATTAATACTACTGGATTCATGAATTATCAATTGCCCCGAACTTTCTATAAATCCTTCAAAATAGATCTCCTGTCTAGCCAGATACGCACGATAGTCGAAATCATTCGGATTCCGTTGGCTCCGGGGCTGATTCAATAGCATGGGTGCGACTAAAGTGTCACCAATCTCGGGGATTATAACCAGATCCCTGGCATACAGGATCAGCTTTCCATGAGAGATAGGCTGGTGATCTATCATAATAGGCTTCAGAGTATATTTTGGTGTTCCCCTTCGTGTTTCACCGATCTGCTCAACAGATGCAGTCACCTGATAGGTCGAATCATGACAGGCAGGAAAGTAGGCCAGTGAGCAATTTGTCGTAAACTCATAAGTGGCCAACCGTAGCCCTCCTGAAACTAGAATAAGAAGTAATAGGACGGCGTTCTTATAAATTGACTTGAATATGAATAGAGTTGTGGAGATGGTGATCAGAGTAATCAGGATCATCCCCAAGCTAACTTGAAAACTTCTCTCAATTAGTATACCAATGATAAAGACCGATGTCACCACAACCATGGGCCGTGGACTTAGCAGTCCCACAATGCGATCGTTCATAATTCCTACTGTTTTTTGGGTTGGCCAAACATAGGATTTATGGGGTCTTCAATCA
>JAYEKW010000126.1 GCA_034716895.1 Candidatus Neomarinimicrobiota bacterium | reverse complement strand
CATATCGGAGTAGTTCTGGACCAGAATATCCAGGTCACCATCACCGTCATAGTCTGCCATACTGGTACTTTGAGATGAGGCTTCAGTCAGCGTTGGGGCGCTTGTCATGATACGGGTAAAATTGCCAGCACCATCATTCTCATAGAGCATATTCTGATGATCCGTGTAATTGGCCACATAGATATCAATATCACCATCATTGTCATAATCACCTGAAGTGGCACCGTTACAGTCTTCACCATCAGATACGATGGCACCACTGGTTCGTTTCGTGAACGTGCCATCACCATTATTGGTATAGTAGGCGTTGTTCTGTCCATTATTGGCCACAAACAGATCGAGATCTTCATCATTATCAAAATCAGCCCAAACAGCGCCAATGGAATTCAAATTTTCAGTAGCCATTAAACCGGCAGAGGTGTTACGGGTTAGCGACCCCTCTCCATCATTGTCATACAGAAAATTGGTGGTGTTTGAATTGGTGATGTAGAGATCAATATCACCATCACCATCATAATCAACCCAGGAAACACCATAAGAGTTGCCGCCATCGCTGACTACAGCACCAGTAGTTACTTTATTGAAAGTCCCATCACCATTGCCGGTGTAGAGGAAATTGCCCTGACTGCCAGTATTGGCAACACAGATATCCAGATTACCATCATTGTCATAATCAGCCCAGGCAGCACCAAAAGAAGAACCACCATCTGTAACAATGCTTCCTGTAGGAATGGCAGTAAAACCACCATCTCCGTTATTGCGGAACAGGGAGTTGTTGGCATCGTAATTGGCGATAAAAAGATCCTCATCCCCATCATTGTCATAGTCACCCCAACAGGCACCGTATGCGTTGAGCGTTTCATTCACAACCGCCCCCATGGGAATACGATAGAAGCTGCCATCCCCCTCATTACGATACAGAGCATTGGCTTGTGATGAAGCATTGGTGATGTAAAGATCAAGGTCACCATCGTTGTCATAGTCAGCCCAGGCGCTGCCCACTGAATAACCACCTGATGTTACCAAATCACCTTCACTCACTGCCGAAAAAGCATCAGGAGTAGCAAAGGCACTTTGAGAATAATCACTTACCTGGTCGGCAGCGTCAACCGCTTTAATCCGGTAATAATAGGGAGTGCCGTTCTGACGACCCGTGTCATGGTAATAATTATTCGGCGGTGATCCGGAGACCGTTGTGAGCGGGGTGCTGGCCGGATCCATGATATCGCGATAGATGTGATAGCCAGCAATATCAGCTTCGGGATTGGCATCCCAGGTGAGCATGACGGCTTCATTTTCGGCGGTGGCGGTCAGATTCTGGGGATTTTTAGGTGTGGGATCCCAGCCATCTTCACTAAAAAGGGTACTGATCTCATCCTGGGATAACTGCCGGTTGTAGAGTCGAATATCGTCAAGGGTACCATTAAAGAGGTCAGCAGCAGCGGGTGTTCCATCCCAGCGGGCTCCAAAAAGCAGGGCTTGGGTACTATTGAAATCACCAGTGGGTGATGCAGCGGCACTGTCCCGGAGGACCCCATCCACATAGAGTCTGGCAAGATTGCCCCAGTCCAGGGTTTGGGTAAAGAAGTGCCATTCAAAATCAGTGTAATTGGATTGAGCCGTGGTAGTGGCATCCCAGCTCATGGTATTGGTTTGGTTGGTTCCTTCTCCAAATCCGGATTGGAGGTAACCATCGCTATCGATAGCCGAGTACCATTGGTCATAGAGAGGTTCCTGATACTTGCTGATCAAGTAGACAGAACCAGCAGCGGGTTTGCTCCAGGTTTTGAACCAGCCAGAGACGGTAAAATCACCACCATCAGGATCCAGGGAATCACTATCGGCTATTTCCATATAATCATCGGTGCCATCAAACTGATAGGCTGAATTGGCATTATCAAAGCGATCAGGTGTGGGGGTGGCACCATTGTTAACCCCATCATTCCCATTCCCAGTGGCATCATTTGATGTGTTATTGAAGGGGTACCACGCGACCAATCCATCAGGAACGATGGTTGGGGTGGCTGAGGCTTCATTGGATGCATCGCTGACGTTGCCATCTGCATCTACTGCCTTCACCACATAATAGTATGTTGTACCATTAGAGACATTATTGTCTACATAGGCTGAGGTGATGGGCTCACCGGCGGTCAGGCTGTCGTGGAGAGAATAGACAGCAGGAACGGTTCCACGGTAGACTCGGTATTTAGCCAGGTCGGCTTCATCGGTGTCGGCCCAATCCAGGATGACTTGGGTGTCACCAGAGGTGGCGTCCAGGTTTTGGGGGATTTCTACGTAGGTTGGGGCGTTTTTCACACAGCGGATAGCATGTCCATGCGTTTTGTCAGTGTTTGAGCGTGCAATTTTATCACTACTATAATGCATGTTCCGAGACCAAGCGTTGTTATCGTCAGTCGGTGTGGAAGTCCATAATCTCGAATCATCGCCATAATAACCATAACCAACAGTTGCCCTTGCACCAGTGGGTAGAGCAGTAAAACTATATTCATCTGTTCCGTTTCCCTCATTTGTCCAGCCAGTTGTAGACTTTAGCATCCTTCCCTCAACTGTCCCACGATAATATCCTGAGCCATCTGCTTCAGATTGGCTCATACCCAGGTATATTTCTAAATTTTTCCACTCATCATCGGTAGGTACATGCCACCCCACAGGTGCAATATTCCTGTAGTCGTCTACAGAATACCAATTATAGAGACTGCCATAAGTATCAGCATTCGTATCATCATTATCAAGATTACAGTAAGCACCGGTAGATAGAGCTCCCCACGCTGTGTTATCCGTAACCTTATCAATCGATTCACCATTCCTGTATTTAGTAACCTTCAAGTTCTCAGCCATCCAGGTCTGGTTGCCGATGGTGAC
>JAYEKW010000125.1 GCA_034716895.1 Candidatus Neomarinimicrobiota bacterium | reverse complement strand
CAAAAAGCTATGGTAGGTCTTTCTGAAGAGATGCGTTTGGGTCAACATACGTGGATTGAAACGATGTTGAATGCGTGCCGACATAAAACCATTATACCAACTTGAATGAGCACTGCGTCCTTGATCACCCAACCAATGGAGCTTATCAAATGTAAGATACATGTTGCCGGATATTTTGGTATCCTGACTTACATCGAAAGTGATCTTGCCATTAAGATCATAGAAATAATAATCCGGCCTGAAACGACGGTAAACACTGTCTGTCTGGGTAGCGCTGAGAGAATAAATAGCGTCAAAATCAACCCTGCGACCTGAAAAATACCAGGAACCACCAGCCGGGTGAGGACCAGAGGTTGTTAGCCCGCTCTCTACCAGACCCAGGATGGCTCGAACATCTGTTTCAGAGCGGTTTCCTTCACGATAGATCAATTCGGTCGCACCCACGTGTTCCGTGCAGGGCTGCCTGATATTTCCTGCGGAATGGTTTTCTATGTGCTTGACGGCATCCAGATTAAAAGCGGGATAGACATTGTACAGATGCCTGCTGTTTTCTACTGGAACCCCATCAATTATGTAATGGGTGAATTCACCAGTAGGATGCAACCACTGAATGGGCGCAGATAGTTCATACGAAAATGATTCTGACCCCAGATCCTCATCATCTTTCAAGTCGATCGGCACAAGTTGATCCAGAATGGGAATTTGGGCGCTGATCTTGAACTCAGGTGTAATCAGCAACGAATCTTCCACCAAAACTTCCTCACCACCCAATATCTGTGACCGCATGGCGATGGGAATGATTATGTGCGTTTCATCTTCAAAGCGAAATTTTTGATTATAGGTAATGTAGCCTATGTAGGAACAGACGACCTCAAGACTGTCATGATCCAGGCCGCTGAGATAGAAATAGCCATCCACATTGGATGTACCCCCCAAATAGGTCCCTTTGATCATCAGGTTGGCGTAGGGTAATGGTTCTAAAGTTACAGTATCACGAATGGTGCCGGAGATGGATCTTATCTGAGCATAGGTGGTAGATACCAGAATACTCATGATCAGAAGTCGCCAAACAAATTTCTTAATAATATTCATTTTGTTCCCCGGAACAGATGGTCTCAAATGCCGACAAGACGTAGAGCGGGATGAGACACAAAGTTTTTGATTTATCCAGTTTATCCATATTCATAACAAACATTTACTTAAAAGAGCTATCAGTGATCCTGATCAAAATAATGTCATCTTCCAATTAAATTGCAGTTGTTGACATTTGTCGCCTTCGCCATTTCACTGAGCATTTTCGCTGAATGAATAGGTTGCTTCCATTGGATTGCACATTAATGCCAAGTGACGTTCCAATCAAGAAGTCTTCCTGCATCATATTTAAAAACTGCCGAAAACATTCTGGGCTGATCTAACCACTTCATGAAGATCCGATCTCCTGCCCACAACGGCAGTTCAGACAATCCTTCATTGGTGATCCACTCCAGATACCCTTCAGGCGAGCCAATCAATTCACCCTCAAAATCAGTAAAACGATAGACGAAAACATACCAATCATTTTGACCATCAAAATTTGGAAAAGTGATAAATCCTTTTAGTTGCGGATCAGAAACAGTTAACCCGGACTCTTCCAGCACTTCTCGGATGGCACAGGCTTCAGGGGTTTCACCATTTTCAATTTTTCCACCCAGCCCATTCCATTTACCCCAATGCATGTCACCTTCTTTTTTGACCCTGTGCAGCATCAAGGTCTTATCGCCATCCATGAGATAACATAATGTTGCCAATTTGATCATAGCCAGTTTTCCATATCATCGCCTTCTATCAAATCCCGTCCCAAGCGGATGTTCCGGGATGAAAATAAAAAAAGTCCGGCGTAATACCGGACTTTTATAAACTCATTTAAATTAGATCAGGCGTTTTTCACCAACCAAACACTGACCAGACCTTGCATTAAAGATATGCCTTCATAGATCTTATCCCGATCACTTACTGATAGATCTTTCAGCATTTCCCCATGCAGGTCCGCGTATTCTTCTTTAAGCTTTCCTACCAGAGTTTGCCCTTTGTTCGTCAAACTGATCTTCGCAAAGCGACGGTCTTCAATACTCTGTACACGATCCACCAGTTTTTCAGCAAAAAGACCATCGATGATACGGGTGAGACGACTGGGTGACAAATGCATACTGCTGGCCAGTTCCTGTACTGAATATGTTTTGCCTGCTTCAATAATTCTCAAACAGCGAAATTCTGCGACTTTGAGTCCATGCTCCTTGGCAAATAGTTTTTCTTTTGCTTCACAGCAACGCAGCAGGTCAAAGGTAAGCTCAGTGATCACCGCAGCTTGTTGTTTTAATTTTACATCCATTGTGTTTTCCCCTATCATTTTTATTTAAAAGCTATCAAATATTTTTAGTATGCACACTCATTGTGAGACCCAATGATTGCTAAACCGCAAAAATTTAGTTTGAATTAGGCCTAAGACCAACTTTTTCTTTGCTAAAGTCAAAAATATCAGAAATGAAATTATTAATTATACATCACACTTATGCTTAACTAAGTCAAAGATGATATTTTGTTGATAGCAATATTTGGGTAAATGATTAATATTATTCCGTGAAAATAATTCGGCCATACCGTGAAACTCGATCTGCAAAATACCCTGAGCCCGTTCATATTGTGATCGTTAAAGCTCCTGATGGGAATTTCAACCCCATGTCGGCATCATGGGTGATGTTCTCCACTATAGTGAAGTTTTAAAGCTCCAGCCCCAGATATTCGTCATATCTCATGAAATTCTCGTCCAATACGCCAGCATCCAGGTCAATGACCCGGTTTGCAACGGTTTGATTGAATTCATGATCATGAGAGGTAAACAAGATGCTGCCTTTGAAACGCATAAGCCCTTCGTTGATGGCAGTAATACTTTCCAGATCGAGGTGATTGGTCGGACCATCAAACAGCATAACATTTGCTCCAGACACCATCATTTTGGCAAACATACAACGCACTCGCTCCCCACCAGACAAGACCCTGGTGTTTTTGAAGGCATCTTCACCGGAGAAAAGCAGCTGTCCCAATAGCCCCCGAATATAGGGTTCATGCTGATCAGGTGAATAAAGCCTGAGCCAGTCAATCAAATTGTATTTCCCAGCATCAAAATATTTTGCATTATCTTTGGGGAAATAGGATTGAGAAGTTGTAATACCCCAAGTCACTTTGCCCTTATCTGCTTCCAGTTCTCCAGACAGAATATTGAAGAGAGTGGTCGTTACCACCTCATTCTCCGCTAGAAATATGGTCTTGTCACCTTTATTAAGCGTGAAAGAGATATTGTCCAGAACCAGTTTGCCTTCGATGGATTTGGAGAGGCCTTCCACACTCAAAATATCCTTCCCCGTTTCGCGATTTGGCTCAAAATGGATATAAGGATATTTCCTGGTCGAAATCGGCATATCCCCCAACTCCAGCTTTTCGAGTTGCTTCTGTCTTGAAGTGGCCTGTTTTGACTTGGATGCGTTGGCGGAGAATCTGGCAATAAAGGCCTTGAGATCTTTGGCTTTCTCTTCAGCCTTCTTGTTCTGGTTATTTCTTAAGTTTCTGGCCAACTCACTGGACTGACGCCAGAAATCATAATTGCCAGCGTATGTGGTTATCTTTCCATAGTCAATATCCGCAATTTGAGTACAAACCTTGTTTAAAAAATGCCGATCATGTGAAACCACAATAACTGTATTGGCGAATTTGAGTAGAAAATGCTCAAGCCAGTCTTTGGCCTGAATGTCCAGGTGGTTGGTTGGCTCATCTAACAGTAGAATATCAGGATCGCCGAAAATAGCCTGAGCTAACAACACTTTTATCTTCTCCGACCCTCTCAATTCCTTCATGAGACGGTCAGAATAGCTGGCATTAAGTCCCAGACCAGCCAAGAGGATCTGGGCTTCGGACTCCGCCTCCCACCCATTCATCTCAGCGAATTCGCCCTCAAGCTCAGCTGCTTTCATACCGTCTGCATCAGAAAAATCAGGCTTCATATAGATCGCATCTTTTTCTTTCATAATGCGATAAAGTGTTTCATTCCCCATGAGAACCGTTTCCAAAACGGAATGTTCATCGTAAGCAAACTGATCCTGCTTCAGAACGGACAGACGTTCACCCGATCCTATGGCAACGTGACCCTTTTGCATCTCGATCTCACCTGCAAGCAGTTGGAGGAAAGTTGATTTACCAGCACCATTGGCTCCGATCAATCCATAACAATTTCCAGGAGTAAATTTAATATTTACATCCTCAAAGAGCTTCTGCCCTCCAAAGGTTAAACTAACACTATGCGTACTGATCATATTCCAATTCTATCCTCATTAAGCTCATCTTTCATCATCGGGCAACATATAGGTGATGAAAACGGCGGTTCAAACTGGAAAAGTGAGTGATATTCAATAGAATTGTCCGTACTGAATTCTGATTTTTCCTCAATTTAACTCCGAAACAATTTTGCTCTGGTCATTTCCCAGCTATTTTCAGCGCCGGAGATGAATGAACCATTCTCCATTTTTTACAGAATGGGCAGTTCTGTGTCAGATCTGACATTCACACCCAATCTACCAACGTTATTACACGAGGACCTTTAAATGTCACATTCTAAAATTATCTGGACCAAAATTGACGAAGCCCCTGCTTTGGCGACCTATACTTTATTACCCATTGTAAAAGCCTTTCTAAAAGACTCAGAAATTGATATTGAGACCAGTGATATTTCTTTGGCTGGACGAATTATAGCACAGTTTCCAGAAAACCTGAGTGACAACCAAAAGCAGGTCGATGCCCTGCAAAAACTGGGTGAATTAACACAGTCACATCATGCCAATATTATCAAACTACCCAATATCAGTGCCTCTATTCCCCAGTTAAAAAGTGCCCTCAAAGAATTACAGCAAAAGGGTTACAACATTCCTGATTACCCTGACGAAGCGACTACTGATGCGGAAAAAGCTTTGCAAAAACGTTTTGCCAGGGTGCTTGGTTCAGCTGTTAACCCGGTACTCAGGGAAGGCAATTCAGATCGTCGTGCAGCAGCTTCTGTAAAAAGCTTTGCTCAGAAGAATCCTCATCGGATGATGAAAGATTGGCCTGCTGGATCCTCAAAAACCCGTGTGGCTCACATGTCTGAAAAAGATTTTTATGGTAGTGAGAATTCAAAAACCATGGTCGATTCAACTGAAGTGAGGATCGAATTGGTCGATGTTGATGGACAAGTGACTCTGTTAAAGGATAAATTTCCCATCCAACAGGGAGAGGTTATTGATTCTTCAGTCATGAATGTGCAGGCGTTGCGCGCTTTTTATGCAAAAACCATGACCGAAGCTAAAGATGAAGACACTTTGCTCTCACTCCATTTAAAGGCCACCATGATGAAGATCTCCGATCCGATCATGTTTGGACATGCTGTCTCTGTTTACTATCAGGATGTCTTCGACAAACATGCCGAGATTCTGAAGGAGATCGGTGCTAATGTCAATAATGGTCTGGCTGATGTTGAGGATAAGCTGGATCGTTTACCTCTAGCCAAAAAAGCTGAGATCGAAGCAGATATTGCTGCTGTTTACACAAAACAAGCCGATCTGGCTATGGTTGATTCTGCCAAGGGGATCACCAATTTACACGTTCCCAACAATATCATTATTGATGCCTCCATGCCCAACATTGTGCGTGATGGAGGTAGAATGTGGAACCATGCTGATCAACTCCAGGATACTATTGCCATGATCCCGGATCGTAGTTATGCAACCATGTATTATGAGATCATTGAAGATTGCAAAATACATGGGCAGTTTGATCCGGCTACCATGGGCAGCGTTTCAAATGTAGGTCTGATGGCTCAAAAAGCTGAAGAATATGGTTCACACGATAAAACTTTTGAAGCTCCGAACAACGGAACCATTCGAGTGGTCAACACAACCGGGACAACCCTATTGGAACAGGCTGTTGAAACTGGTGATATTTTCAGAATGTGTCAGGCCAAGGATGCCCCGATTCAGGATTGGGTAAAATTAGCTGTATCAAGAGCACAGGCCAGTGGATCACCAGCCATCTTCTGGTTGGATGAGAACCGTGCACACGATGCAGAGATCATCAAAAAAGTGCAGTTCTACTTAAAAGATCACGATACGAATGGTCTGGATATTCGCATTATGAACCCTGTGGACGCCATGAAATTCTCCTTGTTGAGAATTCGTAAGGGTGAAAATACTATTTCTGTCACAGGTAACGTTCTGCGTGATTACTTAACCGATCTGTTTCCCATTCTTGAGCTGGGTACCAGTGCCCGCATGCTGTCTATTGTCCCTTTGATGAAGGGTGGCGGATTATTTGAAACCGGTGCCGGTGGCTCTGCTCCAAAACACGTGCAGCAATTTCTGAAAGAGGGACATCTTCGTTGGGATTCCCTGGGAGAATATTGTGCACTGGTCCCCTCTTTTGAGTTGGTCGCCAGAAATACTGGAAACGCGAAAGCCGCTCTTCTAGCTGAAACACTTGATGAAGCGATCAGCACTTATCTGGAAAATGCTAAATCACCCTCTCGGAAAGTGAATGAATTGGATAACCGGGGCAGCTCTTTTTATCTAAGCCTTTACTGGGCAAAAGCTTTGGCTGATCAATCTAAAGATCTGGAACTCAAAGCTAAATTTGAAACGATCTACAACCTGCTGAAAGAGCATGAAACTCAGATCGATTCAGAACTGCTGGCTGCCCAGGGATCACCCGTTGATATCGGCGGCTATTATTTACCTGATTTAATAAAGGTCAGTCAAGCCATGCGCCCCAGTACAACTTTTAATCGGATCATAGACGCTGTCTAGCTGATGAGTTTTTGAGTTCTGTGAGTTTTTTGGGGAGAGGGGTGGGACCCTGAGTGATCTGAGTGGAACGAAGATCGTATCGAAGGGTCTGTTCTCGAGCTATTCGATGCGTTCCACGATCAATGGAGGGACTTCAGGAATCTCATCGGTGATCTTGAATACTTGAGCCATCTGGCTCCCTACTTCTTCCAGGGCGCTCTCGTCATTGGAAAACAGTGTCAGTAATTCATCATCTGCTTCGACCCTGTCACCCAGTTTTCGATGGATATATAACCCACTGGCATAATCGATCTCATCACTGATCACCCGCCGACCCGCTCCCAGTTGAATACCGGCAAAGCCCAGTGCCATGGTATCTACTAGAGCCAGGTAGCCTGAGCGATCTGCCCGGATGGACCTACTGAATTTTGTAGAAGGATAGGCCTCCAAATTTTCCAGAACGTGTGGGTCTCCTCCCTGTAACTCAGTGATCTTCAGCAACTTCTCGAATGCTGTGCCATTATCCACTGCTTTTTGCTGCATTGCGATAGCGGCAGACTGTGACAAACCAGGATCGGCCATTCTCAATATCTCAGCTCCCAGGGCGTAGGTTACTTCCATGAGATCCGCTGGCCCCTGACCCTGGAGTCCCCGGACTGATTCTTTCATCTCGAGCCAATTGCCAATGGCATATCCCAGAGGTTGATTCATATCCGTGATCAAGGCGGTGGTTTTGATTCCGTAGCCCTTGCCAATAGAAACCAGACTTCTGGCCAGCGTCTGAGATTCTGCCACCGTCTGCATAAAGGCGCCATTACCAGTCTTCACATCCAGAACCAGTCCGTGAATACCTTCAGCGATCTTTTTACTCATGATGCTGGCAGAGATCAAGGGAATCGATCTCACGGTGGCAGTCACATCTCTTAACGAGTACAATTTTTTATCAGCAGGGCAGATGTTGCCAGTTTGCCCGATCAGACCAACATGATCTTGAATAACCAGATCATGCCAGGTATCCAGATCCAGATTAACATTGAAACCCGGAATTGATTCCAATTTATCCAGGGTTCCGCCACTGTGTCCCAGACCACGACCGGATATCATGGGAATATGAATACCTAACACCGCCAGAATAGGAGCCAATAAAATGGAAACCTTATCCCCCACACCGCCAGTACTATGTTTATCAGCTACAAATCCAGGTGCACCTGAGAAGTCCATTCGTTCGCCGGACTCCAACATGACCTTAGTTAACGCCAGGGTCTCGGCCGTATTCATTCCTTTAATAAAAATTGCCATGAGTAGGGCTGACATCTGATAATCTGGAATACTACCGGCATTATAAGCATCTATGAAGTTGGTTATTTCAGCATCAGAGAGCACTTCACCTCTGGCTTTCCGTTCAATGATCTGATAGGGTATCATCATCTCTCCGGTAATTTTGTGATAGTGCGAGGTAATGCTGCCAACCTTCACGCATCCGATCAAACATCTCCTGCCCCACCTCTCCACGTTGTTTGGCAGGGATTCCTGCCCATAAGGTACGGGAGGGAACCTGCTCATGCTCCTTGACCAACGCGCTGGCTGCCACCAGTGCTCCAGCACCAATTTTTGCCCAGCTCAGAATGGTTGCTCCCATCCCGATGAGCGCATCATCTTCCACGATACATCCATGGACAATGCATTGATGTCCCACTGTCACCCGATCGCCCACCAAACAGGGACCGTCTCCAGATTCAACATGTAAAATGGCTCCATCCTGGATATTGACGTTCTCACCGATCCTGATCTGGTGCAAATCACCGCGGATGACCACATTATACCAGACGCTGGTTCCGGCACCAATTTCCACATCACCAATGATAACTGCATTTTCTGCGATCCAGGCATCTGGGTGGATTTTGGGGGTTATCCCTTTATAGGCTCTAATAATCATTTTAAATTTTGCTCCATTTTGAGCTTCAAACATAATCATTGCTGTATGATAATCCACCCATGATTGAATTGTCAAGATGGGACATTTTTTAATCTTGACTTTTTTGTACAATATGCTTTACTTGCGACGAACATGGAGAAGAAAGAGCAAATATTGACCCCCGAAAACACCCCTGAAAAGTCCTTGAGCGATGATCAGCAGACCATCCAGAATATTACAAACCAGGAATACAAATACGGCTTTGTGACTGAGATCGAGATGGAAGAATTCCCTCTTGGTTTGAATGAGAACATCGTGCGCATGATCTCGGCTAAAAAGCATGAGCCCGAGTTCATGACCGAATGGCGACTTAAAGCCTACCGGCATTGGCTCAAGATGAAAGAGCCCACCTGGCCCAAGCTGAACTATTCCGAAGTCGATTTTGATGACCTCTACTACTATGCCGCTCCCAAAAACGAAAACGCTCCCAAAAGTCTGGATGAAGTTGACCCGGAACTGCTGGCTACTTTTGATAAACTGGGTGTACCCCTGGAAGAACGTGAGCTTTTGGCAGGAGTTGCGGTGGATGCCATTATTGACAGTGTTTCTGTCGCCACAACCTTCAAAGATAAGCTCAATGATCTGGGCATCATCTTTTGCCCCATGAGCGAAGCCATTCAGGAGCATCCTGACCTGGTCAAAAAATATTTGGGCACGGTGGTACCCTATACCGATAATTTTTATGCCACCTTGAACTCTGCAGTCTTCAGCGACGGTAGTTTTGTCTACATCCCCCCTGGCGTGCGCTGTCCCATGGAGCTTTCCAGCTATTTCCGGATCAATGCAGCCAAAACAGGCCAATTTGAACGCACTCTAATCATTGCCGACAAGGGCAGTTATGTGAGTTATCTGGAGGGCTGTACGGCTCCCATGCGAGATGAGAATCAATTGCACGCTGCCATTGTAGAGCTGATCGCCCTGGATGATGCTGAGATCAAATATTCCACTGTTCAGAACTGGTACTCCGGGAATAAAGAAGGTGTTGGTGGTATCTATAATTTTGTAACCAAGCGTGGACTATGTGCTGGTACACGGTCGAAAATATCCTGGACTCAGGTTGAAACCGGTTCAGCAGTTACCTGGAAATATCCCAGTTGTATTCTTAAGGGTGACTATTCAGTGGGAGAATTCTACTCCGTTGCCCTGACCAATAATTTTCAACAGGCAGACACAGGATCCAAAATGATCCACCAGGGAAAGAACACTCGTAGTTTGATCATTTCCAAAGGGATCTCAGCCGGAAAGAGCAGTAATGCTTATCGGGGACTGGTTAAAGTGAACCGTAAAGCTGAAAACGCCCGTAACTATTCACAGTGTGATTCACTTCTCATCGGGGATCAGTGTGGCGCCCATACCTATCCCTATCTGGAGATCGAAAACCCATCTGCCCAAGTTGAACATGAGGCAACTACCTCAAAGGTAAGTGAAGACCAAATATTTTATCTGAATCAAAGAGGCATTTCTACTGAAGATGCTGTAGGAATGATCGTCTCGGGTTATGCCAGGGAGGTCTTTCAGCAATTACCCATGGAATTTGCCGTGGAAGCTCAGGCCCTGATGGCAGTCAGTCTGGAAGGTTCGGTTGGATAAAGGGCATTGCTCTCGCAAAGACACAAGGGCGCAGAGAAGTGCTTATGCAAATTTGCCAGAAACTGGTCAGTGCTCCAAGAGAAGAAATGAAAACGTTGATGGGCACCTGAAAAAGCACAATAAAGAAACCTCTGCGGCGGGGGGAATAAAGCATACTACTGGTTTGTTAGAAGTTTAGGAGAATTTAAATAAATGTTATCGATTAAAGATTTGCATGTCTCTATTGAGGATAAACCGATCCTCAATGGCTTGAGTCTTGAAGTCAATCCAGGTGAAATTCATGCCATCATGGGTCCCAATGGTTCAGGAAAAAGCACCCTGGCCCATGTTCTCTCCGGTCGTGAAGGATACACCATAACCAAGGGCTCAGCTCATTATAAGGGGCTTGACCTGCTTGAAATGGCTCCTGAGATTCGTGCCAGAGAGGGTCTTTTTCTGGCTTTTCAGTATCCAATCGAAATTCCAGGGGTCAATAATACTTCTTTTCTGAAAAAAGCTCTCAATGAGATCCGTAAACATCGCGGTGAGGAGGAGCTGGATGCCATTGACTTTCTGAGCCTGATCAAAAAACAAATGGCTCTGGTTGAGATGAAAGAGGATCTGCTTCGACGGCCGGTCAATCAAGGTTTTTCCGGTGGAGAGAAGAAACGCAATGAAATCCTGCAAATGGCTGTACTCGATCCTACTCTTGCTATTCTGGATGAAACGGATTCTGGACTGGATATTGATGCTCTTCGTATCGTCGCCAGCGGTGTTAATAAACTACGTTCAGAATCGAATGCCTTTGTGGTCATTACCCATTACCAACGTTTGCTGGACTATATTGTCCCTGATTACGTCCACGTTTTATCCAACGGACGTATTATTAGATCAGGCACCAAAGAGTTGGCACTGGAGCTGGAGGAGCGCGGTTACGACTGGTTATTAGAAACAGCCGGAACCTCATCCTGAACGGAGCAGTTGAAGTGTCTGAAACAGTGAATAATTTCAAAAATTGGATTCAGGATCAGGTTTATTCCGATTCTGACCAGAGTTTTACCCTTTCATCTGAGTTGCGTCAGCCTTCGCTGGCAGTACTGGATTCAGGGGATTTTCCAACCCGCAAAGATGAGGAGTGGCGCAACACACCTCTGCATAACCTTTTTTCGCGTACACTTGAACCAGCAACCAAAGATCAGGTGAATCTCCCCTTATTGGAGAAACTCAAACAAGCCGTCCCAAAGGCCCTCCAGCTTGTGTTTGTGAATGGTGTTTTCGCCAGTGAACTTTCAGTAGATCTATCCTCTGAAGTGCCAGCAGGCCTCAAGATCAAACTCATGTCCACGCTTGATCCAGAAGCGCGTCAACGAGCTGAAAAAAGCATTCGTAACGCAAAATTAACTGATGATAACATCTTTCATCATATTACTCTCGGACTATCCCACTCAGGTCTGTTTATTGAATTAGCTGGGAATGTTGAGATCGAGAAACCCCTCCACATACTGTATCTCAGTTCTGCCAACAACTCTGCTTCCTTCTCAAATCCTCTGCATGTGATCCGTATCGGGCAAAACAGTCGCCTAAAGATTATTCAACAGTTTGCCTCAACGGCAGGCGTAAAAGCCGTTACGGTTCCATCTGACATCATCCAATTGCAGGAAGGAGCCGGTCTGGATCTGGTTAAGATCGGCCTGGAATCTGAGGAGACCGACCATGTATCCAATACAGCAGTTGAGATTGCAGGCTCTGCCATATTGAAAGCTCACCAGTATCTGTTGGGGTCCCGTTTGACCCGCTCAAATCTTGAAGTTACTTTTGCCGGACCCGGAGCAACAGCAGATCTGCGAGGTCTTTATTTAGGAGATGGTTCACAGCACCTGGATATCCGCACCTACATGGATCATGCTCATCCTCACTGCAGAAGTGACCAGCATTTTCGTGGAATCATGAATGACAATTCTCGCGGTGTCTTTAATGGAATGGTATTGGTTCGAGAACATGCTCAACAAACTGATGCCCAGCAATCCAACAAAAACCTGCTGCTTTCCCGGGATGCCCGAGTTGATACAAAGCCTCAATTAGAGATCTTCGCCGACGATGTTAAATGCACCCATGGAGCTACCGTGGGAGAATTGGATGATGATGCCCTATTCTATCTCCAGTCCAGGGGAATTTCCCGTACTGATGCGGTTTTAATGCTTACACGTGCTTTTTCGGTGGAGATCACTCAAGACATCCAAATCGAAACACTCAGGGGTTATGTCGAGGAAGAGATTGCCAGGCGCTTAGATAGGATCGGATCAGACCATGTTTGATATTCAGAAAATCCGTAATGACTTCCCCATTCTACAGATCCAGGTTCATGGTAAACCTTTGGTTTATGCTGATAATGCCGCCACAACCCAGAAGCCTCAGCAGGTAATCGATGCCATCAGTGATCTATATACCCATAGCTATGCAAATATTCACAGGGGAGTCCACCTCCTCAGTCAACGATCAACAGCTCTGTATGAGGGAGCCCGTGAAACGGTCAAAAATTTCATCAACGCCGGAAGTACCAGGGAAATCGTTTTCGTACGAGGAGCAACCGAGGCAATTAATCTGGTAGCTTCCAGTTTCCTGGAACCACTGTTGGAAAATGGCGATGAGATCCTGATCTCGGAAATGGAACATCATTCCAATATAGTGCCCTGGCAAATGTTGGCTGAGCGCAAACAAGCCAAGCTCAAAATCATTCCCCTATTGGAAAATGGTGAATTGGATCTTTCCCTTTTACCACAGCTCCTGAGTAAAAAGGTCAAGTTAGTGGCAGTCACGCATATGTCCAATTCTCTGGGAACTATCAATGATGTTTCCACAATTATTAAGCAGGCTCACACTCGAAATATTCCTGTTTTGATAGACGGTGCTCAATCTGTTGCTCACTTTCCCATTGATGTCCAGGCTCTGGAATGTGATTTCTTTGTATTTTCCGGACACAAGATCTATGGTCCCACCGGGATCGGTGCCCTGTATGCGCAGGAAAAACATCTACAGAGTATGCAACCGTATCAAGGCGGTGGCGATATGATCCTTGATGTAAGTTTCGAGAGAACCAAGTTCAATGATATCCCCCATAAGTTCGAGGCTGGCACACCAAACATAGAGGGGACCATTGGTTTGGCAACCGCCCTTGATTATGTCTCAGAGCTGGGTATTGCAGTGATCGATGATTACGAGCAAAAGCTGTTGCATTACGCAACTGAGCAACTCGAGACAATTGATGGATTGCGGATCATTGGAACTTCAGCTCACAAAGGCAGTGTAATTTCATTCGTGCTTGAGGGCGTTCACCCTCACGATATTGGGACAATCATGGATATGGAAGGTGTGGCAGTACGCACCGGCCATCATTGTACCCAACCGGTAATGGATTGTTTTAATATCCCAGCCACAACTAGAGTATCGCTCTGCTTTTATAACACCAAAGCGGAAGTGGATGCAATTACTGCAGCCATCCGGAAAGTAAAGGAGCTCATGGGCTGATGTCAGAACTACGAGAGCTATACCAGGAAGTCATCCTGGATCACAATAAAAATCCCCGGAATTTTAGAAAGTTGGAACCATGCTCGCATCACGCCAATGGGTACAATCCACTGTGCGGCGATAAGCTTGAACTTTTCCTGGATATTGAAGACGGAATGATCAAGGATATTGCTTTCATCGGCAGTGGTTGTGCCATTTCCACTTCATCAGCCAGTTTGATGACTCAGTTCCTGAAGGGTAGGACAGTCGTGGATACAAAAAATATTTTTAAACATTTTCATGATCTGGTTACTGGTAAACCACTTGATGCTGAAGAGTTGGAAAGCCTTGGTAAGCTGGGCATTTTTGCCGGTGTCCAAGAATTTCCGGCTCGGGTTAAATGCGCCAGTCTTTCATGGCATACGCTCATGAATGCCCTTGACAGCACTGATGAAACAACCCAAACAGAAAATTGAAACAATTCGATGAACTTTTCCACGAAACAATTTGCAATCGGAGTGTTCACTGTGAGCTCTGTGGTTAAAACTGGACCCTATTATGCATGACAATATCCCTGAAATTGATCTGAAAGAAATTGAAGAGAAGATCATAGCGACCATCAAAACAATTTTCGATCCGGAGATTCCAGTAAATATCTACGACCTGGGCTTAATCTATGATGTTACCGTCACAGAAGAGCTGGAAGCGTATGTCAAGATGACCTTAACGGCCCCCAATTGTCCGGTCGCCGGTTCTTTACCGATCTCTGTCAAACAACAGATCTTACAGGAAGTGGATGAACTGGAGTTTGCAGATGTCGAAGTGGTCTGGGAACCCCAGTGGCACAAAGATATGATTACTGAAGCTGGGCTGTTGCAGTTGGGATTGCTTTAAAATTGAAAATAGTTACTGAATATGTTGATCTTCTGCAAAGAATCTTCTCAAGTCGCTTACCATGGGGGCAAATAATAGTCCATGCGTCCATTTCGACAAGTTCAATGCCTCGCTCTGCATTCGGCGCCTGTCCTGAGCAAGATCGAAGGGTAGTTAACTGGTTTTCCATAAATGGATCAATAGCTGCATGAAGATCAGTGCCCAGGAAGAGTATGGTATCCGTTGTTTACTGCATATCGGGCGAGAAACTGGTAGTGGTGGAAGTAGTATTTCAGCCATCAGTCAGGCTGAGCAGCTAACCACAGCCAATACGGCCAAACTAGTTCGGATTCTACGGATCAACGGTTTTGTGGAGAGCAGTCGCGGCAAAGATGGTGGATATACTTTAGCCAAACCAGCAGATGAAATTGTGCTTAGTGATGTGTTTGAGGTTTTGGGCGGCAAATTATTTGGAGTAGGTTTTTGTGATCACTTTTCTGGAACTGGTGAAGTATGCGCCCATTTTGATCATTGTACGGTACGTTCTTTCTGGTGCGCTATTCAATCTGTACTTGATCATGTTTTAAGTCAAACTACTCTAAAACATCTCATGGATCCAACCGGTTTGGGTTGGTGGGAAACCTGCTTAACGGCAAACCCACTACTATCTAAAACTGTAAATAAATAATATTATTCTACTTAGTGGAGGCTGAAGACCTTTTCGAAGTCCGCTAATGTGACAATTCTCACTTGGGAAATAAAATCTTACATTTGTCGTATATATACTACACATTTAGTCATTTTTTTTATATACTATGTACTGTCTGACAATGTTTCTTGTTCGACTGAATAAAGTGACTTAAAAATATGCAGGTGAGAATTGTATGAATGCCAAAGTAAAATCCATCGCCCAAATCCTGATCGTTGATGATGAACCGGATATTACTCATCTTTTTGAGAATTTCCTGGGGGATCTGGGATACAAGATTTTCACAGCTATCACCCCTGAAGTTGCCATAGAGATCTTTGAACAAGAGGATATTGATGTTGCTGTATTGGATATCAATATGCCGCGCATAAGTGGCTTAAAACTACTGGAACAATTTAAGCAGAGTAGTCCAGAGATTATCATCATTATGGTGAGTGCTATTCAAGATACTGACATTGTCGTGAAATGTATTCAGCATGGTGCTTATGACTACCTGGCCAAACCGATTATTGATCTTAACCAACTTCAGATCAGAATCACACGTGGGTTATCAGAGAAACGCATCCGCAGTGAAAATATAGCACTTCGCAAAGAGTTGAAGCGGCACACTGATTATCTTGACATTGAAGCTCACTCTGCTGTCATGCAGAAGATCCTGGAAAAAATCACAACCGTAGCCGACTATAATACAACTGTATTGCTAACCGGTGAATCTGGAACCGGTAAGGAAGTTGCTGCCCGTCTGATCCACTCACAGAGCCGTAATGCAAAGGGTTCATTTATCCCTATCAATTGTGGCAGTATTCCAGGCACTCTTTTGGAAAGTACTTTATTCGGACATGAAAAAGGCTCGTTTACTGGAGCCAATGAGCGTCGGAGCGGGGTGTTCGAAGAATCGCATAACGGAACTATCTTTTTGGATGAGATCACTGAAACGACACCAGAATTTCAGATACAATTGCTACGCGTTTTAGAGACCAGTGCCATTCGTCGTGTTGGCAGCAGTGTGGAAATACCATTAAAGCTCCGCGTTGTTGCTGCAACGAATCAAAATATTGAAGAATTGGTTAAAATCGGTCGATTCCGTGAGGATCTATATTTCAGACTAAATGTTTTTCATATTGAAATCCCACCACTTAGGGATCGCAAAGAGGATTTGCCAGTGATCATTGAGTATCACTTAAAACGACTTTCCAGTGTGATGGGCAAGAGTGTCACCCGAATTGCACCCAAGGCATTCCAAGTTTTTAACACCTATGATTGGCCCGGTAATATTCGTGAATTGGTAAATGTTCTTGAGAATGCGATGATCATGTGTAAGGATGATACCATCGCCGTTTCAGATCTGCCTGCCCATCTTCTCCACGGAGGAACTGCGATGCTATTTCAGAATGAACAGCACGTGGAAACGTATGCAGAAGCCAAGGAGGAATTTGAAAAATTATACTTCCAGGCTCTATTACAACAGGCAGAGCTAAACATCAGCAAGGCTGCACAATCAGCCGGTTTGAGTCGGCAGCATCTGCATTTAAAGCTAAAAAAACTGGGCATACAGAATTGACTCGATTTTGGCGAGTAAATCTGTGTCTGTAATAAAATAGCGACACAATCTCCCATATTCACCTTTTCACATTCCCACAATGCCGTTTAGATTATGAAGCGTAAAGAATTGCTGACAATCTTTTCTGCACTGAGAAAATAAATGGAATTAGTCAAAAAAGAATCAACCCCTAGTATTAGCACTATCCAAGCCAAGGGTATCACTGAGATTTATGGTACTTTTGGTCTTAGCCGGACAAATCTTAAGGGAATCGCCTCTTTTGCCACCAGTGCAGCATTGAAGATATCGGAAGAAGTATGTCAATTCCATCGTCTCGTCCCCGTGGAAGAGCTGGAAGATGGTACAGTTGTTCTGGCCATGGCTGATCCTCTGGATATGATAGCCCTTCAGATCATTCGAAGCAAGATCCAGAAGGAGGTCACAACGGTCTGGGCTGATCCGGATGACATTGAATTTGCCATCGGAACGATTTTCTCAGATAAAAATGCTTTTGAAGACACTCTACAAGATCTGGTTGAAGTAGAGGATGAGTTGGAAGAAGAGGAAGAAATCGATGAAGACAGCATCGATATCCTGCGAACGCAAGCCACTGATGCTCCGGCTGTTGTATTTGTCAACTCACTCCTGGTTCAGGCTATTCAAGAGCGAGCCAGTGATATTCACATTGAACCTCAGGAAAATAATCTCAGAATCCGGCTTAGAATTGATGGCATGTTAAGAGAGTTCCCACCGGCAAATCGTCGGTTGCAGTCTGGTGTGATCGCACGTATCAAGATATTGGCCGATCTTGACATTGCAGAACGACGGGTACCCCAGGATGGTCGTGTAAAATTTAAGATCATGGGGCGTAGCGTTGATGTAAGGTGCTCTACCATCCCTGGTATATACGGGGAAAAGATCGTTATGCGTATTTTGGATCAGGGTTCTATCTCCCTGAATATTGATGACCTTGGCTTCCCCGAGAAAAAGCTTAACCAGCTAAAGGAAAAAGCCAGAGCATCTACAGGCATGATCCTGGTGACCGGACCTACAGGGTCAGGTAAAACTACCACCCTTTACTCAATTCTCAATTTTGTTAATAGCCCGCAGTTAAATATCATTACTGTTGAAGATCCGGTAGAGTACCGGCTTTCTGGAATCAACCAGGTTCAAGCTCGACCGGGAGTAGGTTTAACCTTCGCTTCAGCACTACGTTCAATTCTCCGGCAGGATCCAGATATTGTCATGGTTGGTGAAATTCGTGATCTGGAAACGGCGGAGATCGCCATTAAGGCGGCTCTCACTGGACACCTTGTCCTCAGTACCCTTCATACAAATAGTTCAGTAGCAACTATCATTCGCCTGATAAATATGGGCATTGATAAGTACTTGATTGTTTCTTCAATTTCAGTCATTGTCGCTCAGCGCCTGGTAAGAAGGGTCTGCACGAATTGTCGGGTACCTGTCGAACCCTCAATAGATATTAAACTTTTTTTGAATCGACATAATATTGATATTTCGAAAGACACATATTATAAGGGAAAGGGTTGCAAACAGTGTTCCGGCTCTGGATATTGGGGGCGTTTTGGTATACACGAAATTTTGTTTATGGATGCAACTATAAAGGAGCTTATAATTAATGATGCTTCTGAAGCAGAGATACGCAAGGCAGCAGAGGAAGCTGGAACATTATCAGTTTTTCACGAGGGGCTTGATCGAGCTCGTCGTGGCCTAACCACTTTGGATGAGATTATCAGGGTAGCCTAGCAAATATGGGAAATTTTCGATACATAGCCGTTGATGAAAAGGGTAAACGTCGCGAGGGCACTCTAGGCGGCTTCACCAGGGAGGAAGTCAGTGCAGAGTTGCGCAAGATGGGTCTCAGACCGGTTAGTGTTGAACCTGTACGTCGAAAGAAGCGCTCTTGGAAACTCAGTGAGATAAACCTCACACCGCCCAAGGTTGACCCCACACTTAAGGTCATCTTTTTCAGAGAGCTGTCTACGTTGCTGGATGCTGGAATTCAACTGGTTGATGCCATTTCTATTGTACAACTCCAATTTGAAGATAAAAATTTCAAAAATGCTCTGGGTGAGATTCTAATATTTGTTAAAGCAGGGCATCCCTTTTCAGAGGCATTATCTGAACACCGAAATATTTTTCCCGGTTTCGTCATCTCCATGGTAAATGCTGCGGAAATGGGTGGTGGTCTGGATCAGATCCTTAGTCAGATAGCCATATACATTGAAAAAGAAGATGATGTTCGTAAGCGTCTTAGCTCAGCAGTCAGTTATCCAAAATTCATTGCCGGTTTCTTCGGAGTAGTATTGGCAGGTGTTATGTTTGGGCTTATGCCAAAATTTGCTGATATTTTCGACAGTTTTGGTGCTGAGCTTCCTGCATCCACTCAAGTGATGATTAACATCAGTGAATTCATGAGCACCCACATAATACTGGAAGCAATTATTGGTGGAGGTTTATGGATAGGCTTCAGGGCTTTCAAGACCTCGACAAAGGGCAGATATTTCATTGATAAACACATCTTTAAAACTCCCGTTGCCGGTCATATCATACATAAATCATTGATCGCAAGGTTTGCCAAAACTTTATCAGTTTTAATTCGGGCTGAAGTTTCAATCATCACCGCACTGAAAATTGCAGGTGATACATCAGATAATGTTTATATAAAAGAGATCTGTGAAAATGTTTCCACACAGGTTGCTCACGGCCGCAGCTTGGGTGGGCAATTGGCAAAATACGATGATGTTTTTCCAATTATGGTTAGTTCGATGATAGGAGTTGGTGAAAAATCAGGTGCAATGGCCATCATGCTGGAAAAGATATCTGAATTTCATGAAGCTGATTTTAATACTGCAGTCGATAAACTTTCAAAAACTATTGAACCAATTGTTATGGGTGGATTGGGCGTGGTCGTCAGTATCATCATTGTAACCCTTTATTTACCCATATTCCAGATGAGCTCAGCCATTCATTAGCAATATCAGTTTCAGTTCTATGCTGTCCATAAGTGATTTTTAAAGTGTGAACCGTTAGGCAAACCAAGTCCCCTCCTCGGCTTATCTCGGTGTAGTAAAACGCTGATGGAAGGGGCTAGGGGCGGATTAGTTATGGCTAATTTGGAAGCCTGATTGGCATTATTGCAGATTTGATCCGCGTTTATCATCCATACTTATTAAACCGGCCCATGTTATCCGTAAGTATATTTTACATATATATAGCCACAAAGTCACTAAGGCACTATGTTCTATAAAATCCCTGAATGGCTCTTTGAGCCTTTGCTTGTCCGGCGTAGCTCTTCCAGCGAAGATGGGTGTCTTCGTGGCAAAAGAACTTACACTGCTGCGAGGTGATGACTCCTGATGCAACCGGCTATTTCAGGCCAACTTAATATAACAGCAAGATGACAAGGCTACGTCACGTTAGAAGTCATCAGTATTCTTTGATATGGTCTGTTTCCTAATTTTAAGGATGAGAAAATCACTGCAATATTCTTGAATTACTTTTATAGCATGTATTATCAATTTATAGTCCCTTTTATTATTTTATCTAACCTTCCATATGATATTATAAACTGATTTTGTTTAAAGCATGTAAGTAGTATTATTATTACACACCTCTTGGTTTCACCTTATCGTCAACCAAGAATCAAATTTCTTTAGTCCAAATACTATCATTCTGCAAACAGAATATGACACATTCATATATTATTGTTATATATGATGTTATAGCAATATTAGTATCTATTATTATCAGTATTTGTGCCATATTCTTACTGTTTTAGCCTATCCGATATAAATAGATGTTATTTATTTATGACACTTCTAGTTGAAAGTGATCTCATGTTGCAGGATATATCTTACATAAAGCTGACGGTGAATTTTTTTATTACACATATATCATATTGTTTTGCATGTACTTATAAAATTATCTCGGTGTTGGCACAGCATTTGAAACTACTGCAGCCGTTATGAGAACAGAATATTTAACACAAATTAACAAAAAAATGTTTAAAGACATTGAAACAAACATCCTAGAGGAGGATACTAAAATGAGAAAGAATAGTGGTTTTTCGTTAGTTGAGTTAATGATCGTAATTGTAATTATTGGTGTATTGGCTGCCGTTGCTGTGCCGATCTACAATAATAATGTTACTAAAGCTAAAATGAGTGAATCTGATGCTTCACTTGGTAGCATTCGGACCCAGCTTCGTGTTTTTTATGGTGAGAATGGTGAGTATCCAACAGTAAGTCCTGCCGGTTATGTTATTGGAGCTACCTGGAATGATATCAGAACTGGTGAGATCACTGGTAAATATTTTACTGATTCTTCTTTTACCTATCTCAGCACTGATGGTTCCAACTATACGATTACATGTGCCGCTGGCGACATCCTTAGATCAGACCGTACCCTGAACCAGGCCGGAACACTTGCTGGTGGTTTAGAGTAAACGGTAGATCAGGTTAATTATCTGGCAATAGGTTCTTTGAAGCAAATGAATAACCAGGGCTACACTCTCGTTGAAGTACTGATCTCTGCCACATTACTTGCTATAATTGTACTAGGCACTGCTCAGTATTACACAGTGAGTCGCTTTGAGATCGAAAGAGGTATTCGCTCTCAACTCGCTTATGCCAACATGGCTTCACGCATGGAAAAGGCCATTGACCTAGGTTACGAATCACTTCAAGACAGTTTACCAGAATCTTCGGTACCCCTGACCCTCAATGGGATTCAGGGGTACCGTTCTACATTTGTCACGGGGATAGATGACACTTCTGACGGACTTGCTCCTGCAGATACCTCGATCCCAGATTATCTGGATGTCACAATTTCTTTTGCCTGGTTTAGTGCAGATAACGTGACGGATAGCTTAAGTTGCAGTTTTTCTGAAGAGCGCAGTTGGACCTACTGATCTAGATCCAATTAGTCGTTCACCTTCTTTTTTCTCTCTTACTCTTTTTATTTCCAAACAAAACTGATCTATTTGCTCCCTTCGTGTGAGAATAGACTTTGTGTCTGTTTATATTAAAGACCATCACGTCAGACTGTTCGTTCATATTTCTCCGCGCAGACAGTCTAAAAACTTGAAGATTGATAACCGAAATAATCTTTTGAATTGATAGTGCCATTTGAAAATACAATTGGTATTAGTTCACTACAAGCGCCTGTAAATGCATTTTAATTCATCCGAATCTCCTTTTCTGATCCAAACAGTCTATCATTATTGCCCCTTACAAAACGGGAATAATAACTGTCGTCAACGGGGGACTTCCTACTGCCGGGCACCAAAACCTTTACATATTCAGTAATAGAGTAGAAACAGCTTGCTGAAACCAATCAGCCCATGACAAGTTTTATCAAATGATCCTATTCCATTGGTGCAAACGCAGGTCAGATATCACCAGTATTATTCCCGCAGTCCATCAATCCTTACATGAAACAATTTTATTTGGAGCGCACTTGTCGATATTTATAATCCTAATACTAGATTTATACTCCACATACTCAATTCTGCAGTTTGAGAAAAAACCATAAATGTGTAATATTATTACTACATATTTTATTATAATGATTTATTTATCGGGGATGACTCAAGCGGATTATCTTTCATATGGTTTGGAGGGTAACAAAATATGACGATTATATATCGTATTATTTTATATAGAGTTAACAATGCTTATCTCTGCAATAATTGACATTTATTGTATCATTATTTAGCAATAACCAAGTCAGCAAGGGTTGTCATGTTGTATTTATATGACATATTTTCTCAATACATGATAATATCGGCATAATATTTATTACATATTTTAGCCATGAATCATAATATTACATAGTTAACTATATGTATATATTGCATTAATCATGCCTTCTGGTTAGTGGCATAGCATTTGACTCTATATGGTTCGTGATGAGAATCGGACAAACACAAATGCGAAATCAGACCAGGTCTACTTGGTCACACAGCCGAGGCTTTACTTTGGTTGAACTTATTTCTGCTATGACTGCCAGCATGATCTTGATCATGGGATTTGGTTCAGTCATCGTTTTCAGCCGTTCACAACTGACTCAAACAAATGTCAGAGTTGGTCTAGGCTACGATCAAGTTCTAATAGATAGATACGTTCGTACCAAGCTTACGACTACCGTCAGCGACTCAATGCAGATTTTCGTTGATGCAGCAGCTGAAGCCAGTTCAACAACAAGTACAACTGGAAGTATCCTTAGATCTGTAGATGCTGACTCGACAGTTTATCACTTGGGCATCACCGGTGGCTCACTGCAATGGATGATCGATTCGACTACTCATACTCCTGTAGACTGCGAAGTATCTGAACTGGTTTTCACAGAGCGCAATGGTAATCACAGCAAATTATTAAACCTCAGCATGAATTTGAGCTCCGCCGGCGATACCCTCGCCTGTGAGTGGTCAATTACTTTGAGGAATTAGGAGATGTTAAACCTTTTCGGTATTATTATCCTCGGCTGCGTTTTTGCTATTCTCAGTAATAACACGATTGACCAAACTCCTAAAAAGCGTAACTATTCTACTCCGACTCCCTACTGTCCATCTTGCGCTACTAAACTGTCATGGAATGACATGTTACCCTTCTGGAGTTATTTTCGGAACCGCGGTAAATGTCCTTATTGTAATGCAACCCTGCCCATCCGTAAACTCCTGGTTGATTTTCTTGAATTCGCGTGGGTTGCATTTTATATCTGGAAATTCGGATGGAGTTTTGAGGGCTCAATGGCCATGCTCTACGGAATGGCTCTTATTGGTATAATCTTCCTTATAAAAGAAAAACGTGAAATACACGATAGTCTTCTCATGATTATGGGTATGCTGGCAGTGATACATTTCCTGGCTTATAATCCTGACCGTTTCCCTGAAGCAGCAATCAGTATGCTTCTCGGTATTGCTGCATTGGCTTTGTATAACCTTGTGAAAATTTTCGCAACGGACGACAGCACTTTTGAATTGACCGAGATCAAGCTGGGTGCCTTGCTTGGCCTTTTCCTTGGAATGGAACTCGGATTAATTGCTCTTTTCTTTGCTTTAGCGGGTGGTGCAGTAATTGGCAGCATTAATGTAAAATATTTTAATAAGCGTTCTGACGAAGCTATGCCGCAGTTTAGTGAACTCATGGCTGCTGCGGGCTTGATTGCTCTTTTATGGGGACAAGAAATATTAACCTTTTATCAGTCAACGATTGTGGGGTAATAAAATGTTAGTCGCAGTAATTATGGTATTTGTGGTCTTCTCTTTTACCGGAGTAGCTGTGTTGAATGTTTCCTACTTATCCAGCTCTTCTTCAATGGAGACGATTAATAACATTAAGTTACAATACGCTGTTGAATCCGCTGTCAATGAATCATTGTGGCGAATCAATAGTGGTGCCGATTCATTAGTTAACTACAGCTCTGGTGGAATCACCACCGTCTGGGATTCCAGTACGCAAGTACTTTCTGTAAATGTTGATAAATTTCAGATGGAATCGGAGATTCTGCTTGACCTCTCTGAGGATACCCACTTTGATCGTGGTATTGCCGCCCAAGAAGAAGTGTATCTCGATGGAAATATTACAGGCCTAAGTGACGATCACAGAGCTAGAGGCAGATTCGGATTCTTACCGGAAGTGGATATGGAATATTTTTACGAGAATGCTGTGGAAGTTCACACGGAGAGTGGTTCATGGTACAGTGGTGTATCATTTGCTAACATGACCCTTGCTGATGGAATTCATATTTTTGAAGGTAATTATGTAACGCTGGAAGATGTTATCCTTAACTCCGGAACCATTGTATTGACAGGGCACCATATCAGGATCTGGGACGAGAATCATTTCACTGCTCCTCCAGCAGATTCAACTGGAGCTTTACCTGCTCTGGTACTCACTCACCCTTGGCAAACTCTGAATCTAGTCAGCCCTTATGGGAATGAGACAATCCTTGGTGCTATCTACTGCAAAAACACCATCTATCTTCAAAATGGTAACTTTTCAGGTCCCATCGTTGGACGGATTGTCTCCATGAGTGAAAACTTTGATTTTCTTGACACCGAAAATAACGATTACTTCCAGTGGACTCGTGGATTTGGTCATCGTCATCATTATGATTGGCCTAAGCAGATCGGTCGCTGGAGAATTCAGAAGTGGATCAAGAAACAGCTGCAAACCTAATAATACCAGAATACCACATTTGATCAAGTAAAAGAACCTCACAGCAATGAGGTTCTTTTACAATGTAGAATAATTTCCGCTATCTACTTATATATATTTATCTTAGCTGCGTAATATAAATATTCGTATCAACCAATAATCAATACCTGTCTTATATATACTACCCATGCAATCGCATATGTAATATAAAATTTACGGAATGCTTCTATTTCAGGCACTGTCTTATTTATGGAACAGTATAACATATTGTATTTTATTGTTTTATAAATTTCCTATTTCATTGGCACGTATATTGAAATATATGCTGCAGTATGAATGTTAAAATCACAATTAGCCCAAACACAATGCAAACAGTTGATACAATTGTGGTTGCAGAGTTAGAAGATCTATCATGTTAGTTGCAGTCATTATGGTTTTTGTAGTATTCTCATTCACCGGTGTTGCCGTTCTGAATATCTCCTATTTATCCAGTTCTACTTCAATGGAAACTGTCAATAATATTAAATTGCAATATACTGTTGAATCTTCTATTAATAAGGCTCTATGGAAGATCAATTCGGGTGTTGACTCCCTGGTGAATTTTTCTTCGGATGGTGTAACAGCAATTTGGGATTCCACTACCCAGGTCTTATCAGTGAATGTTGATAGGTTTCAAATGGAATCCGAAATATTATTGGATCTTTCCGAAGATACTCATTTTGATCGAGGTATTGCTGCCGAGGAGAGTATCGATCTAGATGGTAACAACGACGGACTAAGTGATGAACACAGGGCTCGTGGTGGCTTTGGATTCTTACCCCAGGTTGATATGGACTACTTTAATGATAATGCTGTAGAGATCCATACTGATAACTGGAAAACATTCGATGCTGCTGACCTCACTACAGAGGGAATCCACATATTTACTGGCAACTTCATTGCAATTGAAGATATTACACTAAATAACAGCACCTTGGTTTTCACCGGCTTTATGGTCTTTTTTAAAGGCGATAACTACATAACCGCACCACCAGCAGATTCAACCGGTGCTCTGCCTGCACTGGTCTTCACCCACCCATGGCAAAGCTTTGATCTCTATAGCCCCGCAGGTAACGAAACTATTTTAGGTGCCATTTATTGTAAACAGACAATCTTCCTGCGGAACGGTACTGTTTCAGGTCCCATCGTTGGACGTATCGTTTCCATGAGCAATAATTTTGATTTCCTGGATACTGAAAATAATGACTACTACCAGTGGACTCATGGGTTTGGTGAGCGTTCTCACTATGATTGGCCCAAACAGATCGGTCGCTGGAGAATCAATAAGTGGGCAAAGAAATCTATCCAATCCTAAGGAAGTCTTCATAGTCGCTGACTTCGACACTTTTCTAGAGTTCGTTAAACCTCCTGGAGGCTAAAAAATGAGCCACATGACGATAAGAAATGATATCACCGGTTTCTCGCTGGTTGAATTAATGATCGTTATTGTGATCATCGGCACCCTGGCCGCTATCGCCGTACCGATTTATAGCAATAATGCCACTAAAGCCCGGATGAGTGAAGCTGATGTGAACCTGGGTAGCATTAGATCCGATCTTAGGGTATATCAGTCCGCGCATGATGAATACCCCACCGTTAATCCCGCCGGCTACGTAATAGGTGCCACCTGGAATGATATTAGGACCGGCGAAATGACCGGCAAATATTTCACTGACTCCTCCTACACTTATCATTGCACTGATGGATACGCTTTTACCATCAGCTGCGCTCCTGGATCAGAATTACTTTCCCCACGAACCTTGAATCAATCTGGTGTCCTGGCTGGTGGTCTTTAATAACCGATACACTCCCCTGTAACAGACATCCTACAGATAGCCCTCTATGCACAGCTGGCTAAACCTCTGTTAAGTTAATTAATCTCAATTTCACTTTAGAATGCGCAGCATATTTATCTTACTTTTCTGCTAACGCTCCATTCCACAATATCCACTTCTCTTCTCCTGACCTCGTGGAATACAACCGCAACTGTCATATCTGGTTTATCCTGTTACGCACCACCTCTGCATAAGACCGTGGATATATCACCGACATCTATACTTCCTCAGTTGGAAAGACAACAGCCCTATCCTTTTCCAGAAAGCAAGCTTTACCTATAGTTGCTATAATATTTTTTATATAATATATATTATTTTATACTTTGCCTTTTAATTATTACAGGTAATATTGACGGTGCAATAATATAATTACAGTTTATTGATAGCTTACAGATGCTCATTTGGAAACAGATGTACTCATCTTGTTATTTATTATGCTTTTATGAACAACCATTTTGAAATGGCATATCATTTGACACTACAAAAGTGGTTATGCTTATTTGATAAAATTCGAGAGAATATATCAAACTGAGAGGAGAATACGACATGGGAGACTTATTCAGAAAAATATACGACTTGATCGGGTTTTCTCTGCTAGAGCTAATGATTATATTTTTTCTCATTGGTGGATTGGCTGCTGTAACTATTCCGATCTACAACGGCAATACCAATAAGGCACGACTATGTGAAGCAGATGCTAACCTCTGCAGCATAAGAACACAGCTACGAGTCTATTCCAGCAAGCATGGTAACTATCCCATCACCAACCCTGCTAGCTTTGTGGTGGGTGCAACCTGGAATGACATGCAGCATGGTGAGATCAGTGGTAAATATTTTTCAGACTCCTCCTATACTTACCTGTGTACCGATGGATCAAGTTTCACCATAACCTGTAAATCTGGGTCAACTCCTAATTCTGTACGAACATTAAACCAGTCCGGTACCCTTACTGGCGAGATTTGATTCTGCAATAACAGGCGATCCGATCGCCCAGTACAACAAGTTTAACCGTAATATTGCTACGGGGATGAATTGACGTTTATATTTGACAGCCTAACCCGAATATCTATTTTACAATCCATGGCATTCAAAACCATGATCCTGATTCCAGATATCTATTCGTAAAAAGTCTTGTGATACTCAAAACCTGCTCTATGAGCAGAAAAAAATACTTACCCGAACTTGGTTTCCTGGAAACCCACTCCAGGATCTAACGAATCCAGGTATTACTGCTAAAATCGTGAGTCTGTCCTAGTCAAATGGGTCTTGATATTCATATAAATTTCAAGCTTTTTGAATAGAAACATCCATGGGCATTTCTATATTCGTAAGCTACACTCAACAAAGGAAGTGAATCATTTGATCGAAAGAATAAAACCAAGCGTTTAGCTGACATGAGTAAACAAAAAAAAATCAAGATTGGTATCGATATTGGTAACAACTCCATTAAGCTGGCCTGCTACTATGTAAAAAAGAAAAACCGGAACCAATCACAATTACTTAAGTATGACTTTTTGGAAGAAGATGTGGTAAAGGATATTCGTGAGGTTAATGAAACTCACATCATGAACGGCATCAAAAGCCTGCTCTCGGAAACACCTTACCGACGAGCTGACATAAACGTTGGCTTGAGTTCGTCCTATCAGAATCTATTTTTTCTACAACTCCCCCAGATCGCTTCCCATGAGATAAAACAAGCCCTTTTTTGGGAGCTTGCTCCACTATTAGCAGACCCGGCTGATCAATATGATTTTGACTATGCGCTGCTTCCCCAGAATCAAAAGAAGAAGATCAATATTCTCCTGGCTGTCATAAAGAAGAACCGAATCGAATGGCTGCAGAAGGTATTCAAATCGCTTTCAACCAGTTTGAAGCTCCTGGAGACCAGCACACTTCCTACCGTTGACCTGTTTTATCGTTCGAATCCTAAGATGTCAGAGACCATTGGTATTTTACAGCTTGGTGGTAACAGCTCTCACTATACTATTGTTGACCCGGCTCAACATCCGGAATTCTTGTATCTCCCCTTTGGAGGAAACACCTTAAATCGCACCATCTCAAAAGTTGCAGGTATTCCGTTTGTTGAAGTGGAATATCTTCGACGGGGCGTACTTGAGTTAAGCTCGAATGGGGATCCCATCACCACTCTTTATATGCAAAACCCGAAAATTGAAAATCAACTTAAAGAACTTGCATTGACTATCCGAAAACTGAATTTCCGCCATTTTTACAACACTGGACAAAAAACTGAAAAACTGTATGTCACCGGTGGTCTGCTCAATGATTCATTTATCCGTTCCTTTATAACACTTTCCGAAGATATTATGGA
Organism: Candidatus Neomarinimicrobiota bacterium; assembly: GCA_034716895.1. Taxonomy (NCBI): domain Bacteria; kingdom Pseudomonadati; phylum Fidelibacterota; species Fidelibacterota bacterium. The sequence continues at coordinate 7,128 of JAYEKW010000125.1, read as the reverse complement.
AATTCCAGCCGAGATATGGGATCCTATCCCAGAACATTTTCCGGATATGGAGATCACCACCTCAAACGCCTATCAGTTTTCAACTGCTATTGGATTAGCCCTGAGGTAACATGGAATTTCAGCTTAACTTCCTCAGCACAACAGCAGATCAACGCGTTAAACGACACCTTAAACGCTTCTCCCTGTTCCTCTATTTGATCATATTTGGGGCAACCCTTTTTATCCTCTTCCGAACCCATCAAAGCCAGATATATATGGCTGAGGTGTTTGAAGGGATAAACGCAGGCATTGAAGGCAAAATTTCCAGTGTAGAACCCCGAATGCTTTTCCTGGAACGTAAGATCGGCGTTAGAAATCGACTCAGAAAGCAATCCGACCTATTCCTGCAACCCAGGAACCGGCCCAGTGTCTGGAGAAAGATGCTCATAGACATCACAAAAGCACTACCTCCTGATCTGGTCATTTCAAAAATTCTGACCAAACAAAAAAACAAGAAAAAAAAACAGACAGGTGGTCCAGACCTGACTATCGAGGGATATACCTATATCGAGGGTGGTAACCGGGATATTCTTTCAGTGGATAATTTCAGGAGCAACCTGCTTTTCAGCCTACCCATCTCAACCAACTACTCTGAAATTAAAGTTGAGAATAACCGCATCTATAAAGAAGATGATCGATTGAAACTTGTTTTTTCGCTGGGGCTGTACAAATGAAAAAGCAATTACAATTCTGGGTAGAAGCGGTACAGATGAAATGGGTGGTTACTTCTATAGTGCTTTATTTTGCCTTCACCGGCTCCTCCCTGCAAGTTCTTATTCTACCGGAAAGCCAACGCTACGACGAAGCTGTCCTCAGGCAAAATCAACTGGCTGAAACCTACATTGACCTGGTCAGCTTGGATATTGAAATGGCTATTACCAATCTGAACGTTCAATTGGGCGAACTGGATTCCCTGGAAGGGGTATTCAAGTCCCGCCTCCTTCAGAATACCAGGGTAAATGCCATCTTCCCGGTGATCGATAAGTTTTGTACTACCGCCCTGTTAAAAGTGATCACACTTGAGCCAATGAACAAGTTCAGAAATATTGGTAAAGATTATCAATCACATTTGATCCGGCTGAGCATGATCGGACGCTTTCCCGATTTTCTGGGTTTTCTGGATCTCCTGGAAAATCATACTGAGTGGATATTAATTGATAACATGTCTATCAAACCCCTCGATCGCAAAAGCTTTGCCAGATACGATCTGATCCTGTCTGTCCTGGTACCCCAGGAGGGCAAGAAGTGACCCAAAATAAATTCTTACCCGTATTATTGGGACTTGTTGTCCTCATTTCAGGTATGCTCTGGTACACAGGCTCGTATAAGACCTTATTCTCGAGCAATATTTCCAACCAAGTAGGAAACTCATTGGCTTTGGATCTGGAGACTTTGCAAATCACGATTCGTACAGTTTCATCACCTCTTATCGAAGAGTTACAGTTCGTCGAAGCCATTGATACTCTCAATGCAAAAGAATCGATCAAGGACTTGCGGAATCCATTTACCAAGGTCTATGTAGCACCTCCTCCAGAGGAGAAGCCCAAAGAAAAGCCCAAAGCGAAACCCAAGAAGAAGACCACCAAAAAACCTAAAAAACGCAAAAAGCGTATCGTACGGCCAAAGATCTCAATGACCGGTATAATCTGGGATCGTTCAAATCCGTATGCCATATTGAATGGTGACATTTACGGTCAGGGTGACCTGATCCAGGGTTATACTGTCCAGACAATTCAAGACACGATAATTTTTCTAGCCAATAACGATGATATCTTTTCTATTGTTATCGAGGAGTAACATGAAATCAAGAACTGTTTTGCTTAGATTCGTCGGATTGACCCTACTTAGTCTATGTATATTTATGCCTCCCCTGGTTCATTCACAAAGCCGGGGAGAAAAAATATCCATCACCGTAAAAGAAGTGAGATTAGAAAATGTCCTCCGGATCCTGAGTGAGAAAAGTGGCATGATATTTATCTCTGACCCGGAGATAAGAACCGATAAGATCACCTTGGACCTTCAGGATATCGCCCCCCTGGAAGCTCTATCCATTATGACTGAGCTTTATGACCTGGGGTTCCAACAGCTAGGAAATTCAGGGAAATACCTGGTTACGCATAAGGACGATATTGCCATACCCACCAGGATATCCTCCTATACCTGCCAATTTTCCGAATCGAGAGATCTGGCCGAAACCATCCGTACCTTTGTTACTCCGGATCTTGGGAAAGTCTATGGAGATGAAAGAACCAACATGGTGATCATCCAGGATACCCCTGGCCAGGTCGCGGAATTGACCAAGCTCATGGAAAACCTGGATGTGCATACACAACAGGTTAAGATCAAGGCAGCCATCGTTGAAGTATCCGTATCCGATGATCACGAACGAGGAATTCAATGGTTTACATCCCAGGATGGTTCTGAAGGAGAAAGCAGCGTTTTCGGGACCAATTTTGGCTACCGTGACAATACCTTCATTGACCCACTGATCATTCCTGTGCTGCCGGACATTGCTGCCGGTTTTGGGATTGGTATTGTTGCCCTGGATATCGATGTGATGCTGGGGATGTTATCACAAAGTAACGATCTCAATTTACTCTCAACCCCTCATCTCATGGTCCTGGACAATAAAAGAGCTGAGATCGAAGTGGGTGACCAGATCCCTTATCCGAAACTGAATGAATTCGGAATGGTTTCCTATGAATTTAAGAACGCAACAGTAAAACTTTCTATCCGGGTGCATGTTAATAATGATTCAACAGTGACAATTCGACTGGAGCCTCAAGCTAATTTCCAACAGGGACTGACCCCGGATGGTATTCCCATCATCTCCACGCGACGAGCGATGACGGAGGTTATCGTCAAAAATGGGCAAACGGTTGTGTTGGGTGGTCTGATGCAGGAATCCGACGTGGTAAATGTTCAGAAGGTTCCCATATTAGGATCCATTCCCCTCATCGGAGAATTATTCAAATCAACCCAGGTGGCCAAGAAAAAAACTGAATTACTGGTTATGCTGACACCTCAGATAGTTGATGTTTACCGCAATAGCGTAAAACGCAACGAACTAGAGCGTATTCCCAAAGATTTTCTTAAATCATTAAAATAGGTTCCGATCTATCAGGAAGACAGGTTACCCATGAGTCATATCCGAATTCTGATCGTAGATGATGACCCGTCATTGCGGAAGTATTTAACGCTCATGCTACAATCCATGCAGTATGAACTCGCCGGGACGGCTGCATCACAGAGCGAAGCTGAGAAAATGGCCCTGGAATTAAAACCGGATGTCATTATCATGGACGTGGTAATGGAGACCCGCAGGGCTGGTATTGAAGCAGCCCGAAAGATCTCAGATCATATTCATATCCCTATCATCTATCTCACAACGGATAACGAAGAAGAAACTCTGAAGCAGGCTTTAACCACAGAACCATTTGGCTATTTACTTAAACCGATTCAACCTGACAACCTCCGGGCAGCGATCGAGATCTCCCTGTTGCGATTTAAGGAAGAGATCAGTATGCGCGTCTATCAGGAAGCCCTGGAAGAAGCGAATCATCTGTTCAAGGGTATTTTCACCACCATGCAGAATGGCTATTATCGGGTGAGTAACGATGAACGGGTGATCCTGGCCAATCCGGCATTTTTAGATATCCTGGGATATCCCGAAGGTACCAATCTATCCGGTAAACAGATCGCAGATCTTAATTATGTCAATCCCAAGGATCGTGATAAACTACTGGACCTGGTCAATGAACACGACCTGGTTCATCTCCATGAATCTGAATGGAAACGGCAGGATGGGGAAGCCATAGCAGTATTGGAAAACATTCAGGGTTACCGGGATGACTCAGGGAAACTGCAATACTATGAAGGGACAGTTCAGGATGTTACTCAACTTCGCATCTTGCAGCAACAGCTTCAGTTGTCTCAAAAAATGGAAGTTATCGGGATCATGGCCAGCCGAATTGCTCATGAGCTCAACAATAAGCTCACTACCATCATGGGTTATGCCGATATCTGTGCCATGAGACTTCCCCGGGATCACGAAGTATATAAATATATACAAAATATTCAGACCTACTCCAAACACAGTGCCAGTGTGATCCAACAGTTGCTCAAGTTCAGTCGCAAACCTGACGCACAAGCACCTGTGATCTTTGACCTAAACGAATTTCTGCAAGAGCGACAGGAGATCGTGGAAGCGATCTGTACGCGCTCGATCTCAGTCCTTATCCACACTGAATCGAACCAGATTTTCGTTTACGCTGACAGTAAACAATTTGAACAAGCCTTTATCAACCTGATCATCAATGCCAGAGATGCCATGCCTGAGGGAGGCAATTTAACGCTCAGTCTCTCCAAGGAATCACACACCGCTCCCGGACGACGGACAAAAACTGCACCCCAGGGTGAATTTGTCAAGCTATCACTCACTGATTCAGGAACCGGTATCTCTACGACCCATTTGCAAAAGATTTTTGAACCTTTTTTCACTACGAAAAGTGAAGGCGTGGGCACCGGCCTGGGCTTACCGATAGTCAAAGGGATCATTGAAGCCAACCATGGTTTTATTAGTGTATCAAGCACTCTCGGAGTGGGAACGACTTTTGACATACTCCTGCCCCTTGCGGATGATCAATAAGTCTCCATCGATCGCTTTGTGACAGATCCTGCATCGGCACCAAACCGACTCCTTGTAAATCGTAATATTTCTTTTCTCTGGGTGGGACAACTTGTTTCCCAGGCAGGCGACAGCATTACCCATATGGCTGTTATCTGGCTTATGTTGGACATCACCGGTTCTCCATCACAAACCGGATTTATCGCTTTCGCCGCAACCTTTCCAGCCTTACTATTTGGACTCTTTTCCGGCGTATTAGCCGATTACTACCGCCGACGTACGCTTATGCTGATCAGTGACCTGGCACGCTTCTTTCTGATCCTGCTCATTCCCGTTGTTTACTCGATTGGATTGCTATCCCCCTGGGTACTGGCTGTAATCGTGTTCGCTGCGGCTTCATTTGGAACCCTATTCAACCCGTCCCGCGATGCAATAATTCCTGAACTTGTTAAAACACCTGATCTATTCAAAGTCAATGCGCTCATGCAGTCCACCGGATATCTAGCTTACTTTGTGGGTCTCTTTGGTGCCGGAATGCTCTTGAGTGCTCTGGGCATTATAAACCTCTTTTTCCTGGATGCTGCAACGTTTATGGTCTCTTTTGTGATGATCTTTCTCATATCCTACCGACGCTCAAGCCCCAGAGCGGTCAACTTTGAAAGCCGACATCTTGCAGAATTGAAAAAGGGTTTGAAATATGTCACGATTCAAGATCGACGGCTACTTTGGATCATCCTGATCACAGCGTTGAATAATTTCTTTATCATGGGACCAGCAGTGGTGGGAACTCCCCTGCTCATCAAAGAGGTGTGGGATGGAAGCGGTCAGGATTTCGCCTTTATCGAGTCCAGCTATGGAGTGGGAATGCTCCTGGCCACTTTTGGAGTTTACCGACTGGCCACAAGATACAAAAAGGGAATATGGCTTATGTTAGGTCTGATCTATGATGGATTGACCTTCATTCCACTTTTCTGGGTAGGCAAACTGGCGATTGATCCCTTCTGGTTAACCATCACTATCGTTTTTATCCATTCACTGGGGATTCCCTTCATTCAAGTAACTCGAACCACCCTCATTCATTCCATCGTCCCTGGTAATATGCAGGGTCGAGTCTTCTCAATGGTCAATCTAGCGGTAATTGGAGTCATGTCACTTTCAGTAGCCCTTACCGGTATCATGGCTGAATGGATATCTCCGCGGCTTATCTTTCTCATGATCGGGATCGGAGCAACCTTGACCGGTCTCCTGGGACTATCAATGAAAAGTATTAGAACGGCAGATTGATGGCTCTCTCGCGTATAATTGATGATCTAAGGGAAAACCTCAGCAAACCCTTACCTGGTTGGCCTGCTCAAAGCACTCTCATGCCGGAAGGACGCCACCGTGATGGGATTCCTGAAGACCTGCAACCTGCCTCTGTCTTGATCGCCCTCTATCCTCACAATGATGAATGGCACTTTCCCCTTATCAAACGGAGTGTGGATGGTTTTGCTCATAGTGGTCAGATCGCTCTACCAGGCGGTCGACAGGAAGGCACTGAGAGTGATATTGAAACAGCCTTGCGTGAAGCGGAGGAGGAAATCGACCTCAAGGCAGAAGCAGTGGAAATTCTGGGATTGACCAGTCCATTACCCATCCCGGTAAGTCGATACCTGGTCCAACCAGTGGTTGGATACATACACTCCAGGCCAATCCTGACCCCGGATGCCAGGGAAGTGGAACAGATATTCAGTGTGTCATTATCAACCTTGAGAAATATTGAAAGCCAGTTTGAGACTCATCATTTTGCAGGAAGGGGCTGGAAGATCCCCTATTTCGAGATCAACGGGCACAAGGTGTGGGGAGCAACAGCCATGATCTTGAGTGAATTCAAGGAGATAATATCCAAATAGAAACCCACGACTTAAGAGGCTGTGTGAGAATAGGGACAACGCTTACCCCATGCTTTAGCTTGGGGGTATGATAACCTACTGGTTCTATGGGCTTTAGCCCAGTATTGTTGGGCTAAAGCCCTCCTTTTTAATATTTTTATAACCCCCAGGCTGAAGCCTGGGGTAAGTATCAATAGTAACAGTACGATACGTAGATAACTAAAGATAATATTAGCAAGCAATTATTCCGGCGCAATGAAGTTCTCACACAGCCTCTTAAGTTGTGGGCTGCTAATCATCCAGGCTTGATAAAGATCGTTTATTTCTGAGGGACTCCTGCTAAACCAATCTCTTCAGCAACAGTTGCCAGAGCCTCTACTACAAATTGAAAATGTTCATTCTCATCCAGCTCAAGAGCCAGCATTCCGTTTGCGATATCAGCCCGATTCACACTGGCAGCAAAGGATTTTTGTTTCAGCTTCTTGCGAATTGATTTGGGGACAACCTCTTTCACGGCCCTGTTAGGTCGGACATAGGTGACTGCAAAAATAAACCCCACCAACTCATCTACAGCAAACAGTGCCTTTGCCA
>JAYEKW010000124.1 GCA_034716895.1 Candidatus Neomarinimicrobiota bacterium | reverse complement strand
CTTACCGTGACCATTTCTACGTCCAGACCAAATAACTGTTTTGGTTCAAGTGAGAGTGGTAAAGATAGTGAAACATCAGCATCAACATCCTGTAATACAACAAGCGGAACGGTGATGCTGGTCATCTCTTTTAATAATGAACCCGGTCCATGCACCATGACTTTGGTTGGGTCAACTGTAATATCCCCTACCAGCATATAGCCCAAAGCAGGCGCAATATTGGCCTGCACCTTCACATTCAATTCCTTACTGGTCATGGATTCGACACTAACCCAGACTGATTCCGGCTCAACAATGTGGATCAGATCCAGTGAATAGTCTCGAGGCAGAATAAATTGATCGGGGTGTTCAGTAAAATAATCGTTAAGGTAATAAACCTGGGTATTCTTCGTTTTCACAAGATCTAAAACCAGACCTGTTTCGGACAGAGGCATGGTCATATTAGCCCAGAGCAACGTATGCCCCTTTCCTCGAAATTTGGCAGTGACCAGTTCGGGGATCTCATTATTGAAGGCTTTTTCATCGGATAGACCTTTGATACGCAGTGGGATCTCAATATCAAAATAATATTCAATATCCGTCGCCACAAAGAACCACAATAAAATAGCCAGGAACAAGGAACCTAGTTTGATCTGAATATCACGCGTAAAAAGCTTCTTTAACATCTGGTCAATATAATTAGTAATCGTGAATTAGGAAACGGAACGAAGGCGATTGAGAGAAGTGTTTAGAGTTGTCTAATACCAATTGATTTTCAAGCCACGCACGTCGCGTCTTCGCGAGAGAGTGTAATGATCACGGCGATCTCCCGAATTAAGGGATGAAGGGTTGGAATTTATCCATTATAGCAACTGTGTAGATGGATTGCAACCCCATCCGCTTTGGATTACCAGGACCAGCGAGTGGTTTGGGGGGATAAAAAAGCGATGCACCAAATAGAATTGGTGCATCGCCATATTATTCAGATCGCATAAGTGAAGCGACCCTGCTGGAGGTGATCTAAAGAGCGTTTATTTTTGCTCTTCTTCTTCACCAGCTGCCTCTGGAGCCTCTTCGACTTCAACAGGTGCCTCGGCTTCAGGGGTTTCTTTACCTTCAGCAACTGCTTCGGCTTCAGGAGCTTCTTTAACTTCTGCAACTGCCTCGGCTTCAGGAGCTTCTTCACTTTCAGCATCCTTTTTAGACTTGGGTGCTGCTTTTGCCGCTGCCGGTTTTTTCTTTTTAGGAGCAGCCGCTTTCTTGGCAGGTTTTTTTACAGTCTTTACTTCAGCTGCTTCCTCTGCCTCGCGGATCTGGTTGACGATAGAGTCCGGGATCTGGAGCTTATCGCTAACATCATCCTGACCGCGGATGAACTCATCAATCTCTGCCCGTTCTTTATCCTTGATAGCCGCTTCATGGCTGACCACAACTTTTTTCTCAGTTGCATCAACTTCAACGACCTTTACTTCAACTTCAGCATCAACTTCGAACTTATCCAGGATATCCTTGCGTTCATTTTTGCGGAAACTACCAAGTAGAATAATTCCTTCTACATCAGTATCAGCAAAACCAAGGATGACACCCTTTTCAAGCAATTTGATGACCGTACCTTTTTGAACCGAGTTAATGGCAAAGCGGTTTTTCAGCTCAGGCCAGGGGTTTTCTTGGGCTTGCTTGATCCCAAGCGATATTTTCCGTTCACTCTGAGAAATATCAAGAATCTTAACATCGATCTTATCACCACGATTAACGATCTCTTTTGGATGACGAACCTTGCTGGTCCAGGACAGATCTGAGATATGCACAAGACCATCAATGCCTTCTTCAAGTTCGATAAATGCACCAAACTGAGCCAGGTTGCGAACAGTCCCTTCGTGGACGGATCCAACCAGGTATTTTTCTTCTATTGTGGTCCAGGGATCGGGCTGCAATTGCTTAACACCAAGAGAGATCTTATGGTTTTCAGCGTCAACAGACAGAACAGCAGCATCGATCTCATCACCAACGGTAAAGACATCAGAAGGATGTTTGATGTGTTGAGTCCAGGATATCTCTGAGATATGAACGAGACCCTCTACACCAGCAGTGAGTTCAATAAAAGCACCGTAGTTAGCCAGACTGACTACCTTGCCTTTTACAACAGTCCCTTCTGGGTACTTCTCAACAACACTTTCCCATGGATGCGGTTTCAGCTGTTTTAAACCCAGAGAAACCCGTTGTTTGGCTGTATCATAATCAATGACTTTTACTATAATATCTTCATCCAGTCCAACTACTTCAGAAGGATGATTTACGCGACCCCATGAGAGGTCAGTAATATGTAGCAGACCATCGATGCCACCCAGATCCACAAAAACACCAAAATCTGTGATATTCTTGATCCGGCCTTCTAGAATTTGTCCGACCTCAATCTCTTCAAGCAACTTACTACGCTGTTCTTTGAGACTCTCTTCGAGCAATTCTTTACGGGAGACAACTATATTTTTACGAAACTCATTGACCTTAACGATCTTGAATTCGAAAGATTTTCCAACATACGCGTCAAAATCCCTGATGGGTCGCACGTCCAGCTGAGAACCAGGCAAGAAGGCATCAACTCCCAGGATATTGACAACCATGCCACCTTTGATCCGGCGAGAGATAGTTCCCTCAACAGTTTCACCATCGGCATATTTTTGTTTAACATTATCCCAAACGCGCATGAATTCAGCTTTACGTTTGGACAAAACAGCCTGCCCAACCTTGTCCTCGATGCGTTCCAGGAATAGCTCTATTGAATCACCAACTTGTGGTATTTCATCCTCATCAAATTCATGACGAGCCACAACTCCTTCGGATTTGAATCCAAAGTCAACCATGATCTCGCGATCACCTACAGATATGATACGACCCTGAACCAATGACTGCTGATCCAGATCGATAACTGCGTGATCCAGAAGATCCTGGTAGGCAACCGATTCTTTGCTTAAGACTTCCTGCTCTTCCGGTAATTCATCTTTCTTCAAGACTTTAATACTGGCAAAAAGATCGTTCATCAATGCCCGTTTACCCTGGGACATGTCCTTAGCTTCAGGGGCAGATTTTTCGTCTTCGACAGGAGTTTCAGCGACAGGTTCTTCTGCAACTGTTTCTTCAAGCTTTGCTGCTTCAGCAGGGGCTTCAACTACAGGCTCTTCACCTACTGTTTCTTCAACCTTTGTTTCTTCAGCAGGAGCTTCAACTACAGGCTCTTCACCTACTGCTTCTTCAACCTTTGCTGCTTCAGCGAGGGCTTCAACTACAGGCTCTTCACCTACTGCTTCTTCAACCTTTGTTTCTTCAGCAGGGGCTTCAATTCCAGGCGCTTCACCTACTGCTTCTTCAACCTTTGCTGCTTCAGCAGGGGCTTCACTAGCAGTGTCTATCGTTTCCTCGGCGGGCGTCATCTCGACGGCGTCTTGGGATTCAGCAGATACCTCAATCGCTTCACCAGTCGTTTCAACAGGTGTTTCTTCACTTGCTTCGACTTTAGCATCCATGTCTTGTTTCTTGGTCATTAAGTTTCCTCCGTTTGACTTCGCTGTCTCCACCTTGGAGACAATAAATTCTATTTGATCTTCGATACTTAATTCGGTGGTATCGAGTGTAATTGCATCTTCAGCCGCTTTCATGGGAGCGAGTTCACGTTGGGCATTGTGCTCATCTCTGGCCAGAATTTCTGCGCTAAGCTCCTCAAGTGATTTTTCAACTCCCTGCTGATGAAAGTCCTTCTGCCGACGTTGGGCGCGAACCATGATATCGGCAATCATATAAATCTTGATCTCGGCATCAGGAAAAACCACTGTCCCAATATCACGACCTTCAAGAACAACATCGTGAGCTTCTGCCACATCATGCTGAAGTCCCAACAAACGTTGCCTGACACACGCCAGCGCGCTGACATCTGCCACCAACTCGGTAACTTCAGGGGAACGAATCTGATCTCCCAGCAATTCTCCATCAAGGAAAAGATCCTGCGAATTGCCTGTAAATTCGACTCTAAGATCTAGTGTGTCCAATATATCTTGCAGCTTATCAGTTTGAGCGAGATCACCTTTTTCATTGATTATCTTTAGAGTGATCGCCCGGTACATGGCACCTGTATCGATGTGCCGAAATCCCAGACGTTCAGCTACTCCATGAGCAGTTGAGCTTTTCCCGGAAGCGGCAGGACCATCAATAGCAATGATCATATTTCAAATACCGTAATTATTGACAATATGTTATCTAGCCCTTCCAAAGCGGCGCAATATAGCTGACGGCATAGGCCAACACAACCCCGAAGAGCGGACCTAAATAATTGAATTTTATGTAGAATAATGGAGTGAAAATTGTCGAGGCAGATCACTGACCTGCCTCGACTAAATCGTTATTTAATACGGTAACCCATGTCTTCGTATTCCAGGATCCAATTGACGATCAGACCAATATCCATTCTCCGGGTACCACCCAGAAAACGTCTATTTCTGAAATAATATGAGCTGTAATCCTGCTTGGTCTCTTTTTCCATATCCGCGTGAAGATCCACCAGGCGCTGTTGCCATTTTTCCATATTGGCCACGCGCAAATCCAGCCAACCATCGCTGGTCCATTTATTAATATTTTCAGCATTTATGTCAAGAACTGTACGCCCTTCGAAATTTGGTACTGACATATCAGGTCCGCGGAGAAAGGTTTTTCCATCTACGAGCAGAATGGGGGTTCCGACTGAGAGAATGGTTGCCCGCAGCTCCTGATTTTCCTGTATCTCACGCTCCATCTGGGCAGCCAATTCTACCGGATCTGCTTCTATAACAGCTTTGATAGTACCCTTAAGACGTTTTAGAAGATAAACCTCGTATAACAATTTGGTTAATCTGGGCGGTCCCAATAATTCGAAAGCAACGCTGTCTTTACCGGTTTCTTCTTCCAGGGCTTTCATCTTTTCCAGGGCATCCTTGCGAATTACACCGGCACGGTATGATGGTGCCAGAACCGACCCATCCAGACTGGAAATAATATCATTACCTGTGTTACCTCCCTTGAGCTCCAACAAAGTCAGGTCGGCTATTTCCTCAGGGGTCACAAACTCCATCTGTCCTTCACCAGTTAAAACCGAGAACTCACCTGCTGAGAAATACCCATTTTCTCCGGCATCAATATACACCGACTCCAGATACTCATTCCCAAGCCGCTCCCAGGTTTCCTCCGGTGCTTTGACCAACTCAACACCAAGAAGCGTGTTCACACCTGGCAAGGCATCATACAGCGGAATGTGACTACCACGCCGTACTACTTTCCCATAACCAATCTTTTTCCAGGCAATAGCTGCTGTGGGTTTGATCTCCTTAATCACAGGAGCATTGGGAGTACGCCCCAACAGCCAGAGCAACATGGTTTGAGCGCCTGCCAGGGAAGATTTACTCATGAGCATTTTGGAGGGTTTGTCCTCTGAATGAGTGTAGGGAATATTAAAGCCCATGCCACCTGTTCCACTGGTGCCCACTTTTAAATACAGGATGGTCTCAGCCTGTCGCATACTCTCGATCAAGATCTGAACGTGACGAATGAGTTGCGGGATATAGAGGGTGGAGATGATCTTTTCTACGGTTTCGATCAGGTCATCGCTGGAGTCCTTCCCCTTGCGGATCTGATTGATCTCAGCCCGAAGTTCTGCCACGATCTGATAGACATTCTGATAGGCAAACACTGTGGCAGTATTGATGCAATCAATGAGGATCTGTGGTTTGTAAGTATCCATAACCTGAAATAATTGAGAACTCTGAACGACATCACTTCCAAGATCGTCATAGATATCATGGATCAACAGGTCAACCTGCTCTGGATTTGAATAGATATCAGCCTTGGGTATACCGGATAGCTCATCCCGCACAAAAAGATCACCATGCACTGCAAAAATTTTCGTGCCATGATTCAAGGGATGCTCTTCCAGAATGACTCGTATCTCATTCGCTTCATGTTCGCGCAGTGAAGTAACGACAATCTCTGAAGGTTGCTCTTCCAATAACTGCTTTGCAATGGCAGAGCCAACCAGGCCCCAACCACCAAATATCATGACTCGTTTACCCTTGATATCCATGCGCTAATTCCTTCAATTTTGTGATCTCTGAGCTTGACAATTCCCGGAACTTTCCCGCGGCAAGGTCATCCACTCTTAAAAATGCAAATTGCTCTCGGTGTAGTTTGATCACCTTGTGTCCAAGAGCCATAAAAATTCTTTTGATCTCGCGTTTGCGTCCTTCTCTCAATACCAGTCTTACATCGGTAAACCGATCAGAATAACTGTGATTTAGAACCTCGGCAATTGCTGGGGTCTTAGCTTCAATATTTATGCCAAGAGGCAAGCGCGCCAGATCAGCCTGACTGACCTGTCCCAACACGCGTACTGTATAGGTTTTGGGGATTTGAAACTTGGGATGGGTCAAGCGGTAGGCCAGTTCACCATCATTGATCACCAGAATTGCCCCGGTTGTATCATAATCCAGGCGACCCACCGGATAGACTCGTTCCCGATCCGGTAAAAGATCTATTATAGTCCTTCGACCAAAAGGATCGTTGGTGGTGGTGATCACGCCGGCTGGTTTATTGAGCAAGTAATAATGATAGCGGGGTTCTAATCGAATAGTCTTTCCCTGGAACACTACTTCATCCCGGTCTGGATCGATCCGAACGGCCGGGTTTTGCTCCACCTGACCATTCACGGTAATTAAGTTTTTCTGGATAAGTTCATCGCAAACCCGTCGAGACCCCAGTCCAGCCATAGCCAGAAAGCGATTAAAACGAATAAGCTCTGAGGGATTATCTGTCATTGTCATCATATTCGTAGAGATGTGTCAATGCTACATCTCACCAGCACATCTTTTTAAACCAGTTCGCCTGGATCTTCGCTGAGAATATCTTCAACTTCGCGAAGTTTGGGCAGATCCCTGACAGTCTTCAATCCAAAATACTGCAGAAACTCAGTACTGGTTCGATAGAGCAGTGCTCGACCCTGACCATCTTCACGACCTCTGATCTCTAACAATTTCCGATCTAAAAGGGTTCTTAGTGATGAGTCCGAACTGACACCTCGAATGGCTTCAATATCATTCCGGGTAACGGGTTGTCGATAACTCACAATTGCCAGGGTTTCCAGGGCAGCTTGGGATAGGCGGAGTTTACCGGCCTTGGAGAAGAGTCCTTTGATATAGTACTCAAACTCAGCTTTGGTAACCAATTGAAAGCCGCCAGCTACTTCCTTGATAAAAAAGGCCCGATCAGAAGCCGAATATTCACTTTGTAGCACATCGATGATCTCCTGGAGCTGTACTTCCACCGCGTTCTCCCCCAGACAAGCCCTAAAACGGGCTTCAGTTAAAGGATCAGGTGTTGCGATCAGCAGAGCTTCAACGATCTGTTTTAACTCATTAATTTCCAAATTTTGCACCTCGTGATAGAAGTAGATCATCAAATAATGCTGTTTGCTTCACCTTGATCTGTCGGCTGCGCAGCATCTCCAGGATAGCCAGAAAGGTTACAACAATAATCAGTCGTGATTCAAACTTATTCAGCATATTTGAAAAACTAAGGTTCGTATTTGCCCGAAGCAAGCCATCAACAAAGCCAATCTGCTCGGCCATTGTTACTTCTTCAACAGCAACTGAATGAGTGACCGGCTCTTCGTAATTCTTGAGCAGATATTGAAAGGTTAACATAATATCGTATAACTTCACATCTTCAAGAATAGCAGTTTGATCTTCCTGTTGCGGATCCCAGGCAGACGGAATATGATAATAGTGTGGCCGTTCATTGCGTTCAATACCCTCCAACGCACTGGCAGCTTCCTTATAACGTTTATACTCAAGGAGCATATTCATCAGCTCAGAACGTGGATCTTCGATCTCTTCATCACCATCAGCCTCTATGGGTAGTAACATGCGTGCTTTGATCTTCATAAGCGTAGCAGCCATCAGTACAAAGTCGCCGGCAGAATGCAGCTTAAGCTCTTTCGCCAGCTTTACATAGTCAAGAAAATCTCTGGTGATCTGGGCAATGGGGATATCATAAATATTCAATTCGTCACGTTTGATGAGGAATAGCAGCAGATCCAGGGGACCTTCAAACATTTCCAGATCAATACGATGTGACCGAAGGATCATTTAGCGCGTCCGGGTGCCACAAACCCCAGCTTGCGATAGACCTTACTTAATGTCCTGGTGGCCATATAGCGAGCCCGATTAGCACCTTCATCCAGGATGCCGGTTAAATAGCCCTTTTCAGCCACGATCTTATTGTAGCGTTGTTGAAAAGGCTCCAGAAAGCCCACCAATGAATCAGCTAACTCTCCCTTGAAGACCCTGTACTGTTGACCGCTGAATTGACTGGCAACGGCTTCAATGCTTACGTCATTCAGTATTGAATAGATGGTCAACAAATTCCCGATGCCCGGGTTATTGACCGACTCCGGCGTGATCTCCCTGGCGGAATCAGTAACGGCTCGTTTGATCTTACGCCTGAGAACATCCGGTGGATCGAGCAAAGCGATAAAATTATTTTCATTGCTGTCAGATTTTGACATCTTTTTAGCCGGTTCCTGGAGACTCATGATACGGGCACCTGCCTTGGGGATGAAAGGTTCAGGAACCTTAAATGTCGGGCTGTATGTATTATTAAACCGATTGGCAATATCTCGAGTGAGTTCCAGATGCTGCTTCTGATCTGCCCCGACTGGCACCAGATCCGATTGGTACAACAGTATATCAGCTGCCATCAGAGCGGGATAAGTGTATAGACCGGCATTAATATTATCCTGATGTCGCTGAGACTTATCCTTAAACTGGGTCATACGGTTCAGCTCACCCATATAGGTATAACAATTCAGCACCCAGGCAAGCTCAGCATGTTGGGGAACATGGGACTGTATGAAAATGACATTCTCTTCAGGATCGATCCCGGCTGCCAGATACTGAGCAGCAAAAGAGAGACAGCGGTTACGTAGATCAGCCGGTTTCTGCCTGACCGTAATAGCATGCATATCCACAACAATAAATATCCCGAGATAGTCCTGTTGCAGGTTTACCCAGTTACGCATGGCACCCACATAATTCCCCAGGGCAAGTTGGCCGGAGGGTTGAATACCTGAAAGTAGAATTGGTTTTTTTACTTTTTGTGCTTCGTTCATAATAATGGTTTCTAATGCTAAAGGATGCGGGTAGCCTTGGTAAAGATTCCGGCATATCTTTTAATAAAAAGTTCCTGGTGCTGCGGGTTAAGACTGTTCAGTTTTACAAAACCTGATGCGTGGATAAAATCTCCATCTCCCAGTGAAATCGCAACGTGAGTGATATGACCTGGTCTTTCTGAGAAGAAAAGCAGATCACCTACTTGCCAGGATTTGTAATCTCCTTCTATCAGGGTACCCTTTTCGGCTTGTAAATAGGCGTCCCGCGGCAATTGGAGTCCGTTAAGGGCAAAGCAAGTTTGAGTAAAGCCTGAACAATCAAAACCTTTGGGAGAGCGTCCACCCCAAAAATATTGGATCCCCAGGAAACCAAAGGCAGTCTGAATCAGTTGCTCGATATCTACTGAATTCACCAGCTGGCGGGGATGATTTTCCATCCAACCGGATTGACCATCAGGAAGCAGGACTTGAATCCAGCCAGGCTGCCTTTTCAAAACGGGTAGGCCAGACAGTATGGTCATGTCGCGAACCGTTGTAGAATTTCGATCCGGGCTCTGATAGATCCAATTTAATTGATCGGCCGGATAATAGGTTTCATGATCCGTCCAGTGGTCAGGCTTTTCAACCAGGAACGAACGGGATACCCAACCCTCATACTGATCTTCCTGGCGAACCCGAACCCAATCATCCTGTTCCTCAAGAATCTCAAGCGTCTCTGCTAAATGAGTTTGGGAAATAGTCTCTGATCCATATGTTGCTTTTTTATATACAAAAGCAATACTGACATTAGTTAATAATTTGGCTGTCAATATATCCCTCCTTTGCGATGCGGAATTTAATCGGTGAAACAGGTGAAACAAGGTTTGCACAGACCATTTATGCCAATTGAACTTCAAGGCGGGCCTATTAATTCTTTAAGAGAATTTGTTTGCCCTCTATCGGGCTTTGCAGTAAATAGTCGCCATGTCAGAGGATCATTTCAAAACCATTGTCCTTTTTTTCCAGCTGTGTGATTATGGTGTTTTTCCTCTATATGTTAATGGCCACCGCTAATTATTAATTTGTAATTTTTGTTATTGAATATGGATCCACTGGCACTTTCATCTGCAAAACAACGACTGCTTGAACAACTACAACACTCATGTACAGAGCTGAACAACGCCACTTCTTCCCGTATTATTCGCTGTAAGGTAGAAGTTGAAAGTGGGGCGGCCATGCAGTGGCTCGCCTGTCAGCCCGCTCCAGTAAAAACCTATTGGGCCAATCGAAACCAGGAATTCAAGATGGCCGGTGTTGGTATCGCTCATGAAATATCCGGGCAGGTGCTGCCTGATCTGGAAAGTCTTTTTAGTGAGTTACACGTTTTACTGGATGCCCGATATCCGGATCTCTGTTACTACGGCGGGTTCCAATTCGAGAGAGATACCAAAGTCGCTCCGGAGTGGAGTAGTTTTGGTGCCTACCGGTTCATTATACCCCAATTTGAGATCCACCGTTCACCATCGGGAACCTTTCTGGTCTGCAATTATCATTATCAGGTCAACCATGATAACAGCCTGGATGAGTTAATTGAAAAATTGGATGAGCTCCAATTTGAAGTAACCTTAAGCGAATGGGGTGAGCGCGCTATCCTGCATCGCCAGGATGTTCCGGATAAAAACACCTGGACCAACTCTATCACAACTGCATTGGCCGATATGGATCAGGGGAAGTATGAGAAGGTGGTTTTGGCTCGAAAAGCTACTTTAACCTTCAGTGACCCGGTTGATCCGACTGCTTATCTGCTTCGATTAAGGCGAATGTCAGAAGAGACTTTTAACTTTTACTTCCAAACTGATCAAGATCACGCTTTCCTGGGAGCTACTCCCGAGCGGCTGTTCAAAAGGCAGGGTCGGTTGATCCGTACTGAGGCAATTGCAGGGACACGTCCCCGGGGAAAAACCACCCGCGATGATCAACGTTACACCAAAGCTTTACTCAATTCTGACAAGGAATTACGTGAACATGCCATCGTGGTTGATGCCATCGGAAGCGTCCTGGAACAGCGTTGTGAAGAACTTACAGTTGACGAAGATGTTCAGATCACCCGTCTCTCTCATGTCCAACACCTCTGCAAACATTTTTCGGGTAAGCTTGATATAGATACAAATGACGCGGATCTCATTAACGATCTACACCCCACTCCGGCAATGGGTGGTTTTCCCACTGCTATTGCCCTGGAGGCCATCGAATCTCTGGAGCCTTTCAAGCGGGGTTGGTATGCGGCACCGATCGGTTTTGTTGGCTATGATCACACCGAATTTGTGGTTGGCATTCGCTCAGCTCTCATCGAACAGGAACGGGTCTCGTTGTATTCCGGAGCTGGTATCGTTCCAGGATCTGATCCCGACGAAGAATGGCAGGAGATCGAGGATAAGATCAGTAAATTCCTGAAAGCCCTGGATTTATAAGCCCCTCTGTGAACAATTGAATAGCGAACAAGGATTGCAGAATGTCGAAGTCATTAACTTCGGAGTTCAATATTCATTATTCGATATTCGACGACTTCCTGCTTCGCACCTTGAGCAACGTCAGATCGTCAGAACTATAGATCATTTTTCAAACTAGCTGAACAATCGATTCCAAATGTCAGGGTTCCGCATTGTCCAGAATGGCCATTCTGATTAGATTGGTGTGATGTACACGATCAATGAAGAACAAATTGGGGAGCTTCACTCCGTATGACAACCAACCTGGCTATCAGTGAATGGATCATTGAAGAACTGATCGGTTTGGATGCCACCCGGTTTGTGATTTCTCCAGGCTCTCGATCAACACCGCTTACTGTTGCTGTCGCTCGCAATCCCCAGGCAAAAACGACTACCCATTTTGATGAACGCGGAGCAGCTTTTTTTGCTCTGGGTCATGCGAAAGCCACTGGAAAACCAGCGGTTCTTATCTGTACATCAGGGACAGCAGTAGCCAATTATTTCCCGGCAGTGGTGGAAGCCTCCATGGATAATATTCCCCTGATCATTTTGAGTGCAGATCGCCCCCCTGAGTTGATTGGCGTCGGAGCAAACCAGGCTATTTTTCAGGATAACATCTACGGTAATTATCCTCGTTTATTCAAAAATTTAGAGCCACCCAGATCAAACACTGACTCTGAGCAAGTTTCGACCCTTGTAACAGAACTTTATCATGCTGCAACTGGTTCAAGACCTGGACCAGTACACTTGAATTGCCAATTTCGGGAACCCTTGTTGCCTGCATTGACTGACAACCCCGATCATACAGATATCCCAACGAAAACGGATGGGTTAAACTTCGAAAAAACTGAGCACGTGGAACATGCTGTTAAAGGTGAGAGCCAACCAACACCGCACCCTCCTTTACCTGTAGAGCAACTGGAGTTGATCACAAAGCAGATCATGGATTGTCCAAAAGGACTCATCATCGTTGGACGCTCAGTAGATGCTCAGTATGAGAAAGCTATCCTGAATCTTGCTGAATCCCTTAACTGGCCCATTTTCCCTGATGTTCAATCCAGACTTCGCTTCACCCAACATCCTGATCTGATCAATCATTTCGACCTGGTCCTTCTGAAAGATGAGATGAACGCGGAAAAACCTGACATGGTGATCCATTTGGGTGGACCCTATACTTCAAAACGGTTATTGACGTATCTTAATGATTCAGACAGTTATTATATCTCAGTCAGGAAAACACCAGAACAGATAGATCCAAATCATCAAGTTGATCTGGTTCTTCAGATGGATGTGGGTGAATTCTGTATATCCATTGATACAGAGAATAATAATGAGGGTTGGATCAAATCCTGGAATAAAGCTGAAGCCCAAGTTTCCAAAATCATCCAGGACCAATTTGATCAAGACGAGACATTAAGTGAACCTGGCATTAGCTACCAACTATCAAGATCGATTTCCAATAACCATGACCTGATGGTAGCCAATAGTATGGCCGTTCGGGAGATGGAAATGTTTGGTGCTTTGAACAAGTTCGGAGGTCGTATTTTCGCCAACCGGGGAGCCAGCGGGATTGATGGATTATGTGCTACAGCAGCTGGGTTCCAGGCTGGTTCAGGTAAAGCGCTGACCCTGTTAATTGGTGACCTGGCAATCCTCCATGACCTGAACTCATTGTCATTAATATCAAAGTCCAAACACCCCATTATCATTGTACTGATCAACAATGACGGGGGTGGCATTTTCAGCTTTCTGCCCGTTCGATCGGAGACTGATATTTTCGAGTCCTTCTTTGGAACTCCTCATGGCTGGACCTTTGACAAGGTGGCCGGGATGTTTGCCCTTGAATATGCGAAACCAAAGGACTTGATCGATTTCCAACAGGTCTACTCAGCAAGTCTCACGGGAGATAGATCAATGATCATTGAAATCCAGACGGATCGTGCTCAAAACCACCTGAACCATCAGGCTATCTTCAAAGCTATCCGTGAGTCCTGATACCTCGAATTTAAACTGGTATTTACAGGTTTCCGGCAATTCAACCGGACTCCCTCTTCTCTGGCTGCATGGCTTTATGGGGTCATCCGATGACTGGAGGACCCTGGTGAACGAACATTTCAGAGAATACTGTAATATCCTGGTGGACCTGCCCGGTCATGGACATACTTACCTACCCGAAAACTTGGAATACCCCGAGCTATTAGAGCGACTCAAACAGCAACTTTCTCTGGCCGGCTATCAATCTTTTGTTCCCATCGGATACTCCATGGGTGGCCGATTCGCCCTGCACCTTCAACAACACTTTCCCGAGAGTATCCCAGCATTGGTTGGTTTATCCACAGCACCTGGATTGAAAACAGCGCAGGAACGTCAGCAACGCATAAATTCAGACACAGAGCTAATGCATCGCTTGGATCGTGTGGGGTTCACCACCTTTCTGAAAGAGTGGTATGAGCTTCCCTTATTTCAATCCATTTATAAAAATGATAAGCAGATCTTCTGGTTAATGACCACCCGCTCTGATAATGACCCTGAACAGTTGAGTAGAGCTCTCCAACACCTGGGTAGCGGGTCTCTGCCATCACTGTGGGGGAGTTTACCTGACATGGAGCTCCCGATACTTTTGCTCAGTGGCGCTCTAGATCAAAAGTATAGTGAATTGAATCATGAAATGGCAACCCAATTGCCGCATGCTCAACACCAGATATTGGATGGTGGAGATCATGCCTTTCATTTGGAAAAACCATTGGAAACTGCCCATCTGATAAAGCAATTTCTGCGCGAAACAATTGAAGGAGAGTAATGTGACATCAATAAAATGGGAAACAGCTGGTGAATTCACCGACATCCGCTATCAAAAATATAATGGAATAGCCAAAGTTACCATCAACAGACCGGAAAAACGCAACGCGTTTCGTCCCCTGACCGTCCAGGAAATGATCAAAGCTTTTGAAGATGCCCGTGAAGATCCAAAGATCGGGGTGGTCATCCTCACGGGAGCAGGTAAAAAAGCCTTTTGTTCTGGAGGAGATCAATCCATTCGAGGTGATACCGGCTACAAAGATGGCGAGGGAGTTCACCGCTTAAACGTCCTGGATCTACAGCGCCAGATTCGCACTTTGCCAAAACCAGTTATCGCCATGGTTGCCGGGTACTCCATTGGGGGTGGTCATGTCCTGCACCTGGTCTGTGATCTGACCATTGCAGCAGATAATGCGATCTTTGGCCAGACCGGTCCCAAGGTTGGATCATTCGATGGTGGCTATGGATCCAGCTATATGGCTCGCATCGTGGGTCAGAAAAAAGCCCGTGAAATCTGGTATCTCTGCAAACAGTACAGCGCTCAAGAGGCATTGGATATGGGTCTTGTTAATACCGTGGTCCCCTATGCTGATCTGGAAACTGAGACGGTGGCCTGGGCTGAAAGAATTCTGGAACACTCCCCCCTGTCCATCCGTCTGCTGAAATCTGCCTTCAATGCAGATGTTGACGGACAGACCGGTCTTCAGGAACTGGCCGGAAACGCTACCTTGCTTTACTATATGTCTGAAGAAGCTCAGGAAGGTCGCAATGCCTACAATGAAAAGCGTAAACCTGATTTTAAGAAATACCCATGGAGACCGTAGGAGCCTATCGTCTGACGGTCCAAAAAACTTACCGAGAGAAATCGCTGACGTGTTTTACTGGGGTGATCACTGAGCCTGGTCGAAGGGTTCTCAGTTTCTTTATGCAGGGACATCAACTATTTATGCCGCTTAAACGATTAACTATTTTTCACTCTTATATCCCAGGGTCAAGTAGCGAAGCTTTGTGCCGACCTGAAGGATTCGAGAAGGCATGAGAACGACTGGAATTGGACTATGGATCCAGGCGGCTCGCCCCTGGACGCTGGGAGTGGCTATCTCCCCCATCCTGATGGGAACAATTATCGCCCATACAGAAGGTGGAATTCGGTGGCCGGCTGCTCTGGCTGCATTTTTGGGAGGGATTCTGATCCAGATCGGAACCAATCTGGCCAACGATTATTTTGATTTTAAAAAAGGAGCTGACACGGCTACGCGGATCGGTCCCCAGCGCGTTACCCAGGCAGGGTTGGTTGCTCCTGAAACCGTTCGCAATGGCTTTATCGCTTGTTTTGGGATTGCTTTTCTCGTCGGGATATATCTGGTTTATGTGGGTGGATGGCCCATTGTGATCATCGGTCTTCTGGCGCTCCTTTTTGGTGTGATCTATACTGGAGGTCCTTTTCCCCTGGCCTATCATGGATTAGCAGAATTACCTGCATTTCTATTTTTCGGTCCCATTGCCAGTGCCACCACAACCTATGTCCAGATCGGCAGCTGGAGTTCGGCAGCGATCATAGCCGGTACTTCAGCCGGGTTTTTCTCCATGGCTTTGTTATCCATCAATAATCTGAGAGACTATCAGGAGGATCGAACAGTAGGTAAGCATACTCTGGTA
Organism: Candidatus Neomarinimicrobiota bacterium; assembly: GCA_034716895.1. Taxonomy (NCBI): domain Bacteria; kingdom Pseudomonadati; phylum Fidelibacterota; species Fidelibacterota bacterium. The sequence continues at coordinate 20,442 of JAYEKW010000124.1, read as the reverse complement.
GCTGTTTTTGGCAGAGACTTCGGAGTATATGAGTATGGATTATCAATACTGGCTGCAACTTTAGCCCCCCTGACCCTGATCCTTCTGACACCGGAACACAGCCTGGTCGGACTCACTTCGTTGACAGGTTTTATGGCTTTATACGCAGTACGAATAACAGCAAACTATGAGGAGCCCAAAGAGTTACTGGCTGTTTTAAAGATGACTGCTAAATTACAAGCGATTTTCACGATCATCTTTGCTGTCACATGGGTCATTTAAAACTGGTCAGATGAATATGGGAATGAATGCACCAAATTTTGCCGGAATCAGGCTAGCACCTCAATTTCAGAATGTTTCGCTGGAGTTGAGATCAGCCCGTCTGTATAAATTCAGCCTGCCCCTGAAGCATGAATTAGAGCTCAAGCATACCACGCTGAAATATAGAGAGGGCCTTATACTGATCTTAACGGATACATCTGGTCATGTTGGTTTTGGCGAGATCAGCCCACTACCGGGTTACAGCCGTGAAACGATTGAAACTGCAGTTTACAAGACCACCATGCTGGTTGACAGAATTATTAATTTCGGTGAATTCACCTCACACCAATACTCACGGGCTAACCTCAATTGGGAAAAACGGACAGCTCCATCAGTTGTCTATTTTGGTATTGAAACTGCCTTGCTGGCTCTGTTGGCAAACGCCAGGAGCATATCGCTGGGAGCAATGCTGTATGGGCATTCCAGCAACAAGATCCCCATCAACGGCTTGATCAGAAGTTCAATATCCCACTGGGTGCCGGAAGCCGATTATTTAATAAATGAGGGCTATTCGACTCTCAAGATCAAAGTTGGCCGGATTAATCCGATCCTGGAAGCGCGAGGAATCCAGGAAATTCGACAATTCGCTGGTCCGGGTATTAAACTAAGGCTTGATGCGAATCGTTCATGGGATCTAGAAACAGCACTTGAATTTGGAAAAATAGTAGCTTCAGAAAATATTGAATATATCGAAGAACCTATCGAAAACCCGGCTGATCTGCCTCGTTTCTATGATGGCTGTGGGGTTCACTTTGCTTTTGATGAGACCCTTCACAATATTTCTGATCCTACCATCTCTTTTGATTCCTATACCGGGTTAAAAGCCCTTGTATTAAAGCCAACTCTGATCGGTTGCACTGCCCGGTTTATCAGTTTGGTCAACCAGGCTAAAGACCAAAATATATTACCGGTTCTGTCTTCCAGCTATGAGAGTGATGTAGGCTTGGCCGCCTTGGCACAGTTGGCTGGTTCCATCACGGGAGAAGACCTGGCAGTGGGTCTGGACACCCGGTCAGCACTGACTTCTGGAACGGTTAAAAAACCTTCATCCATTCAAAATGGCTGGATGCCTGTACGCACCCTGACTACCCAGGATCTGGATCTCAGTTCTTGTGAATTGCTCTATCAAAGCTAAGTCCTGGTTGCAGAGACTACCGAGCTCATAACGATATGATCTTCTAAGTGATCTAAATGAATCCTTCAATCACTCATCCCCTGCTCAATGCCGCCAAAAACTTTTCACACCATACAGCGTTGATCACTGACCGGCTTTCACTCAGTTACAGCGAACTATTAGAAAGAGCTCAGCTTGTGCTCGGTAATCTGGTTAAAAGGGGTCTCAAGTCGGGAGACATAATAGTCCTGGATCAGAATTCGCAAGATGCAATGCTGGTGATCCTCTGGGCCTGTTCTCTGGGAAACTATATTGCTTTTCCTGTGAATACTCGTTTTCCAAAAACTGCTCTGCTTAAAATATTTTCTGAGATACAGCCCACTCTGATCATTTCCCAGCGGCAACTGGTATCTGAATTGAGTATCTCCTATGAAGCCCTTATAGGATCCAATGCAGATCCAATAACCGTGGAAATTGCAGGATATGATGCCACAGCAGGAGCAAGCCTGCTCATGACCTCCGGCTCCAGCGGATCATCCAAGATCGTTCAACATAGTCATCACAATCACTGGTCAAGTGCCTTAGGTTCAAACAGGAACATCGCACTGAAACCAGGAGATAAGTGGCTGCTTACACTGCCCCTTTATCATGTCGGGGGTCTTTCGATCCTGTACCGAACGGCGCAGGCCGGAGCTGCCATTGTCGTATCAACCGCAGCAAGTACGACTCTGAAAAGCATCTCAAATAAGGAGATAACCCATATCTCATTGGTCGCTGTTCAGCTACAACGCATACTTGATGAACCAGGAGCCGCCAGGATTCTCCGCCAAATGCAAGCTATCCTGTTGGGCGGAAGTGCACTTCCCAAAACGCTTATTCAAAATGCACTGGATCTGGGATTACCCATTCTGGTCACTTACGGCTCGACTGAAATGGCTTCGCAGATCACAACCACCAGCCCGGATGATCGATCGGCAGCACTCACCAATTCAGGAAAACTGTTGACTGGACGCGACCTGATCATTTCACATAAGGGAGAGATACTGGTCAAAGGACCAACCCTGGCGATGGGATATAGAGGGGGTAAGGGCCTGATTGATCTAAGAGATACTGATGGCTGGTTTCATACCACTGATGTTGGATATCTGGATGTTCAGGGTGCCTTAACTGTTACCGGACGAATTGACAGCCAGTTTATCTCAGGTGGTGAAAATATTCAACCGGAACACATCGAACTGGTACTGACCAATATTCCCGGTATCACACAGGCGCTGGTACTCGCTCAAAAAGATTCTGAATTCGGATTCCGACCAGTAGCCTATCTTCAAATAGATAAAGCAGCTCCAAACCTGGAAAATATCGTTGAGAGATTAAAGAGGACTCTACCTGCCTATATGATTCCTGTTGCATATTTCCTTATACCAGAGGAATTATTGGATGGGTCGCTCAAACTATCCCGTCTGGCTCTGTCAAAACACATTCTTGATAGAAACAAACCTTTGCACTCACTATCATAATCCTTATTTAGTCAGTATGAAGCATACTGTCACCCAATTGAAGAGCTCTCGCCTGGATTCATTTATCGCAAATCCACGCAAAGCAATTTGGACTTTGGGATTACCAGTTATGATGGGTATGGCAGTCCAGACTCTTTATAGCATTGTCGATATGTTGTTTGTGGCTCGTATTTCTGTGAATGCCATTGCTGCTTTGGCTTTTAACTTGCCACTATTCTGGTTGGCCATGGGCATCAGCTTCGGTCTTGGAACGGGTGTGACAGCTGTGATCGCTCGTTTCATTGGAGCCAAGGATCATGAGGCTGCAACCAATGTAGCCGAACATGGATTGGTATTGGGGCTGGTCTTTGGCGGATTTTTCAGCATAGGTGGGTTGATCTTCGGCGAAGAGATACTTTTGCTCCTGGGAACTCCGGAGAATCTGATAGTCGACACCTTGGATTATTTTCACGTGATTGCCGGCGGTTTCATCTTTATGATCACCGGAATTTTCCTGCGATCCATTTTCAGCGGAGAAGGCGATACAAAAACTCCTGTCAAGATCCAAATTACCAGCACGATTGTAAATATAATCCTGGATCCTATCTTGATCTTTGGGATGGATATGGGTATTCGTGGTGCGGCCTGGGCAACGGTTCTCAGTATGCTGGTGGCTGTAGCCATGTATTCGAGGGTCATCCTGATAAAAAAAGCAACCCTGCTTCAGCTCAATTTCAACGCCTTTAATTTAGACTTCAGCTACTTCAAGGATATCTTCAGGATCGGGTTACCCGCCTCTGTCTCCATGATCATCATGTCCATGGGTGGCGCTCTGTTCAATTGGATCCTGGTGCATTATTCGGCTGATGTTGTTGCGGGTTATCAGATCGCCGGCCGTCTGGATCAGATCTTCTTTCTCCCGGTTATGGCCATTGCCGGATCCCTGGTCACCTTGGTCGGTATGTTTTATGGTGCTCAACGTCCTGACCTGATCAAACAGGTGATCAAGGATGGCTTGCGTTATGGGATCATGATCGGTGTAGGTTCAGGTATTATCTTTTACCTCATTGCACCCTATGTCTTCCGAATATTTACCGATGATCCCGTCGTAAATGAGGTTGCCATTAGCATTATTCGAACCTTTGCACCTTTTTATTGGTTGATTGCCATTGGAATGATATCAGGTCGTTCCATGCAAGGACTGGGAACCGGAATCCCCTCCATGGTAACCACCGCTATCCGAGTAGCCCTGGTCAGTGGTCCACTGGCTTATTATTTTGCGGTTATTTTAGGGAAACCCTGTGAGTGGGTTTGGTACAGTTCTATCGTGGCAATTATCGTGGCAGCCAGTACCTCTCTTGTCTGGCTATCAATTCGTATCAGCAAGGTCAAGCAGTCTTTACAGTCCTCGCAAAGACGATGACACACTGACAGAATTACTTGGAACGCGCAAATGGAAGTGAATTGGCATTAAACCTTTTCGCACAACTCGATCAACACGCCGCCTGTGGATTTTGGGTGAATGAAAATGATTCGCATATTGTGGGCACCCATTTTGGGTTCCTCTTGCAGAAGGGTGATGCCCGCTCGCTTAAGCTTTACCACATAATCATCCAGCCCCTCCACTTCCAATGCAATATGATGGAGACCGGGACCTCTTTTGCTCAGAAATCTACCAACTGGTGAATTTTCTGACAGCGGCTCCAACATCTCGATACTGGACTCCCCCACTCCAAAGAAATGAGTTGTTACCCCTTCCCGTTCCACAGGTTCTGACCCTGTGTAGTCCAATCCCAGAATATCTTCATATAGAATTCGACTCTGTTCAGGATCATCTCCGGCGATCGCAATATGGCTGATCTTGTTAACTTTCATTGCGTTACTCCATATCTGACAGATGAGCCACGATTTGTTCAAGAAGCTGATTTACCTGCGAGGTGGAAATTGTATAGTGGTTCACCATCAATGAGAAGATGATGGGTTCCCCGGATTGGGTCCAGGTATATCCACTAAAAGCCCGCACATAACCAATAGTACCGGTCTTGGCCCGTACATTGCCCTCAGCACTGGTACCCAGAGTCAGCTTTCTGGGAGTTCCGAAAACACCGGCCAGCGGAAACGACTCGATGTAATACGATCGATAGGGATGATCCCACATCATCTGCAACAGGGAATTCGAAGTATTGGGAGATACCAGGTTATGACGGGATAATCCTGAACCATCCCGAAGCTTTAGATTACGAGTATCCATACCCAAAGAATCATAGAGGGCCATCTGAACTTTACGGCCTTCCCGGGATGACCCCTCTTTACCAAATTCTGCACCCAAGGTTTTTTGCAGGGTTTCAGCAATAAAATTTTGACTCGGACGATTCACTTTGCTGATAATATCAGACAGGGGATGAGAAAAATAGGTAAAGATCTTTGTTGTGGTGGAATAATTAAGCGAATCTGGCAGATCATCTGCATCTACAGGTTGCCCGCTTACCATGATCCCGGCTTCTTCGAGGCGTTCCTTCAATACATGGGCCGTATACAGGGTGGGATTATGAATGGTAATTGTTCTTTCAGTCTCACCCTTTTCAATCCGATAATCCCCTTCAAACCACCCATCATTGGTTCCCAGATCCCGACCATAATCCCATTCAGTAGCTGTGTCGCTGCTAACGGTCTTTAGGTCATTGCGTAAATTCATGTATGCCGTTTGAGGATGTGGTTCAATAATAACGGGGTTTCCAAGTTTCAACGAATCGGGAATTAGGGTGTAGTCGATATAATTTTCACTATAGGAAAGTCCTGATAATTGAGCCGCATAATAATAGACCTCATCATCCCAGGACCACCCATAACCCAGTGCTACATCGTCGAACACATCGTCATCTCCAATAATGTTACCCTGGATCTGAGTGATTCCCTGTGCTTTTAAAGAATCTACGAAGCGGACCATTACAGAATCATAGTTGTTATCATAAAAGCGCCAGGACCAGGAGGGGTCACCGCTTCCATTTATGATCAGGTCTCCTGAAAGCACGCCCTCTGTGTCGATGAAACCATTCGTTGCAAAATCAGTCTCGTAACGATATTGGGGACCCAGCAAACATAGTGCAGCGGCTGTCGTATACATCTTCATATTGGAAGCCGGCATAAACATTTTTGCGGTGTTCCGCTCGTAGATCACTTCCCCGGAATTTGCGTATTGGATTTTGACACCCCACCACCCCATCTCGGTAGCAGCCTGATTTAACAAAGTATCGATCTCAAAGGCAACCTGCTGTTGGGGAGTCCGTCTGAAAGCTTGTTTAGGGAATAATGTTGCTGTAGCGGGCGTTTGGGTGCTACAACCTAAGAATGCTATGAGGAATAGGCTACTCAATATTGTTTTATTAAAAGATCTCACAGTTGTCTCCACCAATTTCTAGTTTCTAATTTCAACGCCCAGACCAGGTTTATCCAGTAACAATATCTTCCCTGCTTCATTTCCAACGCCAATGTATGGATCATCTGCCAAGAGAACATTTCCATCCAGGTCCAACCAGCGTGCAAAGGAGCCCAACTGTGACATGGCTGAAATACCAATTGAGGTTTCAACCATACAGCCTAGCATGATATCAAACTGGTGTTTTTGGGCTAATTCAACCATCTTCTTGGCATTGCTCAGACCACCGCATTTCATCAATTTAATATTGATCCCATCATAAACCCCTACCAGACCAGGAATATCCTTTGGTCGAACAGAATTTTCGTCAGCAACCAGGGGTAAGGGTGAGAATTCTCTTAATTTTGCAATATCATCAAGCTGATTTGCAGGCATGGGTTGCTCAAGGAATTCTACATTTTCCTGGACCAACCATTCAGTGCCTCGTTTGGCATCATCAAGAGTTTTCCAGCCCTCATTTACATCTACTCGCAGCACTTTATCAGTCTCAGCGCGGATGGCACGCATGATCTCGTGATCATAATCCGTACCCAGTTTGATCTTGAGTAGCGGGTAGGGTGCTGCTTCAGCAATTTTATCCGGGATAACACCAAGATCAGAAATACCGATGGTATAGGTTGAGATGGCCAAATCCTTGTCAGCTCCAAATAGTTGCCACAGAGCTTGTCCAGCTTGCTGACCATACAAATCCCAAAATGCTGTATCCAAAGCGGCCTGAAGTGAATAGCTGTCAGGAAATATTTGTTCCAGAGCGGCCTGACGGTTTTCATAATCCGATAAGGGCAATTCCAGAATCTGAGATTGATGACCTTCCAAAAAATTCAGAATTGCTTCAGGACCCTTTTCATAACGCTTTGAAGGAGCTGCTTCACCGTAGCCTGTATGAACGCCATCGCTTAATTCCAGAATAACCACATCGTAATAGCTTTCAGCACTCCGGGCTATTTTAAATTCAAATTTGGTAGTGATCCGTTTGATAGACCATTTCAAAGTCAGTCCCATTTTATTTCCTCATAATCATAATTATATTATACTTAGCCTGGTTGGTCAGGAAAAAGGGTCCTGATCACATTTTCAGCAACGATCCTTTTGGGGACTCGAACCATGTCTTCAACGGGCAAGCCGACTTGCTCGTAGATCTGTTGGCATTCATGCTGACTGGCTTCCACACTCAAATCTTTGGAATACATATTTATCCCGAGTACCGGGCTATGTTTAAAGGGTGCCATTAATGATTCATGCAGATCGATCACGGATTTCAATCCTGGCAAAGGGTGGTCATAGTCATCGACAAGTCGGCTGGGCTGGTGAGCGAGGATGAATGCATCTGGCATGGCACCATGAATCAGACCCAGAGTGACACCGCTGTATCCAATATGGGTAATAGCTCCCTGACCTTCAACAATGATCAGGGGAGCCTGGCCATCGACTTTATCGATCTCAGCTTCCACAGCGCCATTGACAAAATCAGAGATCACGGCATCAACAGCAACACCACCTCCAGAAATCATGATACCGGTTTGTCCAGTACCGACAAATATTGAATCAAGGCCAATTCCCTGTAAATGCCGCTTCAGGGTCAGAGCGGTTGTCATTTTACCCACATTAGAATCTGAGCCTATAGTGAGGATAACTTTTGACTGGCGCTTCTTCCAGGAGCCTTGAGCGACTTTCAGACCTGCTGGGGGTCTGCGAACATCCCATATTTGATTTTCATAGGATCTAAGCTCATCAAAATCAGCTAAAAATTGATGAAGTCCGGCCCAGACTTCCAAGCCAGCATCCAAAGCGATCTTTAATTCAGGAAACCAGGCTAATTTTGTGGCTCCACCGATGGGAGCAATTCCAATGACCAGAACATCGGGTTGATATTTCAGCGCATCGTTCATGTGAGCAACAATGGGTATGGCCCCACCATAGCCCAAGACCTCCTGGGCGGTTTGGCCCGCCTTGCTACGATCAATAATAACTGCGACCTCATCTGGCCGGAACAGGATCAAACCATTGGCAGTTTTGCTCCCCAATGAATGTAAATGATCTTGAGCATAGAGTGCAAATCTGCGTTTGGGATGAATCATTATAATGATTCGATCTAACGGTTCTTAAAGTCAGGAGAGCGATGCTCCAGAAAAGCAGTCGCACCTTCTACTCGGTCATCAGTCTTAAAGACATCACGAAAAGCAGTTGCTTCAATGTCCAGACCATCTTTCAGTGGTTTACCGGCACCCTCAAATACTGCTTGCAGGGTAAATGCCAGCGCTTGTGGTCCCTGATCCCGGATAGTCCCCGCCAGTTCTTCTACTTTAGATAAGAGTTCTGCTTGAGTGAAAACGCCATTAACCAGACCCATTCCAAGTGCTTCTGCTGCAGAAACCATCCTGCCAGACAACAGCAGATCAAGAGCATATCCTGTCCCGATCAGGCGGGGGAGACGTTGGGTACCGCCATATCCAGCGATCACACCCAGCTTAACTTCGGGTTGACCAAATAAAGCATTCTCAGAGGCATATCGAAGATGACAAGCCAGGGCCAGTTCACAGCCACCACCCAGGGCAAAACCATTCACAGCGGCAATCACCGGCTTTACACTTGCTTCTATAAGTGAGAATACAGCTTGTCCCCGCAGTGAAAAAGTGTGTGCCTCTTCTGGTGACAGGGAGGGAAATTGACTGATATCCGCACCTGCTACAAAAGATTTTTCACCGGCACCGGTTATCATGATAACCTGTGCTTCTGAATGCTTCTTCAAACTCAGAAAACAGGTCTCCAACTCATCCAGAACCTGCGCATTCAACGCATTCAATTTACTCTGCCGATCAATGGTGACTCTGGCGATTCCCTCGTTGATTTCCAACCGAACAAATTCCATTATGACCTCCAAAAATGTCTATTGAAAAGAACAACCACTGTGAGTACTTCCAGGCGACCAAGCATCATCACAAAAGCCATGACCCACTTTTCAAGATCACTGAAAAATGAGTAATTATCTGTGGGACCTACGTCTGCCAACCCTGGGCCGATATTACAAAGCATGGATACAGAAGCAGTGGTACTCGTGACCAGATCATGTCCAAATCCGGTAAGAAAAAAGGCAAGACCCACGAAAATGACCATGAAAAACAGCAAGAAGGTCGTGGTATTGCGAACTGCATTATCATCCACGAATTGATTGCGAAGCTTTATGGGCAAATAAGCCCGGGGATGAATCATACGCCGTAATTCTGTAATGGCCATTTTTGTGAAAAGCAGGATTCTGATGGCTTTGATACCACCACCGGTTGAACCGGCCATACCGCCTATGAACATGAGTCCAAAAAGCAAGAATTGAGCATAGGTGGACCATTGTTCAAAATCGGCAGTGGCAAAACCTGTTGTGGTGATGATCGAGACAACTTGAAAAACAATTTGGCGGAGAGGCTCTGCTTTGAGAGCCTGAACCGCTTCAATATTGGATCGATAGTAATTTGAAAAGTACAAATCACCAACCAACAGAACGATGGCCGTGCCCAGAATACTCATCCAGAACTGCCACTCCCGACTTCTGATATAGCTAATGAATTTGCCGTGAAGACCGAAATAATGGAGGGAGAAATTAGTACCGGCCATCACCATAAAAATAATGATTACCCAATCAACATAGGCACTTTGATAATGAGCTACTGAGGCATTCTTTGTGGAGAAGCCACCTGTTGCCATGGTGCCGAATGTATGACAGGCTGAATCGAACCAATCCATTGGTCCCAACCACAGTAAGAGAAACTCAACCAGTGAAATAAGAGCATAAACATAGTATAATATCTTGGCCGTTTCAGACATTCTGGGGGTGATCTTGTCACTAACAGGTCCCGGAGCTTCTGCAGCAAAAAGTAAAGTCCCACTTCTACCAGCCAAAGGCATTACAGTAACCGTGAAAACGATGATCCCCATACCACCCAGCCAGTGAGTAAAGCTTCGCCAAAACAAAATGCCATGGGGCAGGCTCTCAATGTCATTCAGGATTGAGGCTCCCGTAGTAGTAAAGCCTGACATGGCTTCAAAAAAGCAATCTGTATAGGAGATTTCTGTGGCAAAGAACATGGGCAAAGCACCAAACAGGGAGGCTGATATCCAGCTCAAGCTCACACTGAGAAAGACCTGGCGAGGTGCCAATACATGGTTATGCCTGGTAAAGATGTAGCCGACACCCCCAACTGATAAGGTGATGATCATGGCTTCAAAAAGGGCTGAAGCATCTCCATCTCCATAGCCTAATGAAACCAGGAGGGATAAACCCATGGAAACCCCGATAATCAGGGTCAGTGCTGCCAGCACGTTAAGGGTGGGCAGCAGACTGAAGCGTTTAGTTGAAAAGTGCTTCGACATCACTTACTCTGGCTGCTCTGGCAAACACAATGGCTCGATCCCCAACATTGATCACACTCCGGCCAATAGCGATCTCCTCACCATCAGGATGAATAATGCCCCCAACAACAGCATCTGGTGGAAAATCAATATTCTGTAGAGGAACTCCAACGATCTTACTTTCTGGTGATGGGGATAACTCGATCACTTCTGTGTCGATCCCTTCCAACATCATCACGGAATGAACTTCCCCACGAACCACATAACGCATAAAGGCATCCACAGTGGATAGGTTTTTACTGACAACTGAATTTATCCCTAATCCTTTAACCAGCGGGATGTAATCAGGTGAATTGATATGGACGATTACCTTATCGACACCCACTTTTTTTGCGATCAAGCCAGCAAATAGATTGGTGGTCTCATCATCTGTGAGAGTAATCAGTGCATCAAAGTCGCTGACCCCCTCACTTTCAAGGAAATCAATATCCAAGCCATCAGCATGCAGCAGTAGCACATCAGGGAGTTCTTTGGCAGCCTTGAGTAGCTTATCCTTGCGATGGTCCACCAGGCGAACATTGAATTGATCTTTCAGATTACGGGCGACGATCCGGCCCAACTTTCCGGCACCCATAATAATGACCGTCTTGATCATTTTCTTCTGTTTGAATCCACAAAGACGATACATTTCCTTGAGTTTTTCTTTCAGACAAACTACAAATATCTTATCACCCGGCTCAAAAACATGATCTCCATCAGGAATTATGGTTTCGCCGTCACGGTCGATCGCCACTGTACGAAAAGGTAATTGAGCATAAGTTTCGCCCAGGTTCCGTAAAGATTTGTTCATCAATTCACACTGATTGGTAGGGGTCAGAGCGACCATATAGACCCGATCGTGATTATAGGTCATAATCTCCTGGGCAGTAGCATGTTGAACCAGATGCTGAATTTCGCGGGCGGCAATTTCCTCAGGATTTATCACTTTTTCAATCCCCAGCTCTTTCAAATCCAGCAGGGCATCCTTTTTTTGATAATCACCACTGCGAACTCTAGCCAGGATCTTGGCGTTAGGATTCATTTTGCGGGCTTTCATGGAAGCCACGATATTGATCTCATCGATCCTCGTCACGGCCAGGAACAGATCAGCTGATCCAACTTGAGCTTCCTCCAAAGTACTGGATTGGGCACCATGGCCTTCAATGGCCAGAGCATCCAGTTCCTGTTTGGCCCGGTGTACTTTTTCAGCATCAATATCGATGATACTGATATCATTTCCCAATTCTGCCAGGGTTTTTGCCAAATAGAACCCAACGCTACCAGCACCAACTATCACAATTTTTTTCTTCATGCCCTAACCTAACACTTTTTTCAAAATTTCCCTGGCCTGGATAAGTTGTTCATCCCCAAAATCAAGATGGGTCACGAGTCGGATCCGCTGGTCATTCACAACAGATACCAGTAAACCCGCTTGCTTGAATTCGGCTTCCAATGCAGCTGTATTTCCTGCAGGAAAAGCCAGAAGTACGATATTGGTCTGGGTCCAGGCGATATCGTCTTCCAATACTCCCAATTCCAGACAGGTTTCAGCCAAAGCTTTAGCCCGTTGATGATCTTCAGCCAAGCGCTCCAGATTGTTATCCAATGCATACAGACCTGCGGCTGCCAAACTGCCGACCTGGCGCATACCGCCACCAAATATTTTCCGAAACCGATGGGCTCTATCAATAAAATCCGCATTACCCACCAGAATCGAACCAACCGGAGCACCCAGCCCTTTTGATAGACAGAGACTCACCGAATCAAAGGGAGCAGCATAGGCTGCTGGATCAATTCCCGTGGCGATCACAGCATTCATAAGCCGTGCCCCATCCAGATGCATGAGAAGACCTTGTTTACGGGCTATTTCTGCCACCAACTCGATCATCGTAAGCGGATAAACCACTCCACCTGCCCGGTTATGAGTATTCTCCAGGGCAATCAAGCGGGTTTGAGCGTAATGATGATCTGCTGGTCTCAAAGCTGAACCAATCTGGTCTGGATCCAAGATTCCATGATCACCTGGGAGCAGGTGCAATTGAACTCCGCTTAACAGGGCTGGTCCGCCCCCCTCATAGTTAAAAATATGGGCATTATAGTCGCAGATCACCTCATCACCAGGCTGAGTATGACTACGAATAGCCAGTTGATTGCTCATGGTTCCCGAAGGAATAAACAGACCGGCTTCCTTACCTAACAAATCAGCAACCCGGCTTTGCAATTGATTCATCAGATTATCTTCACCATAGACATCATCCCCTACATCAGCAGCATACATAGCCTTGCGCATAGCCGCAGTGGGTCTGGTGACTGTATCCGAACGAAGATCGATCATTATTTTCTGACAGTCAAATTAGCGTGTGTAACAGGGATATCATAGGACAGGGCATTTGGTCCGGCAAACACTGCCTTGTCAAACAGGAGAGAGACCTGGTCCGCCAGGGAATCGAGAACACTTATGGGAATTGACAGAATCTCAGGTTCAGAGGTGTTCAACACGTCCCCAGTCATACTGAAGACCAAAACTTTCATTTCACCTCCTGTCCCCTTACTGGTGCTGACCGTAAAACCCGAATTTAGTTCAGTTAGTTCGGGCTGACCAACTTTGACAATTGCCGTATCCCAGGTCAAGGTGAACTGGATGCCTTTGATGACCTGATCAAATTTGATCAAAACCGGAAGGTCGACAACTTTATCAACGTCAATATGGGTCTCTACCACGCCAAAACCCGGGTCACTCAGTTGAACTTCAGGACTTTGTTTGGAGCAAAAGTTGAACAGGATCAAAATAAGCAGGGGTATGAAATATCTGAAACGCATGTTGGATCAATCCTCTTGGTTAAGTAATTCTTTGGCAGCCAGCTGTGTGGCTTCACCAGCCGCACCATCGCCAATGAGCGTGGCGATCTCAGTGATCCGCTCTTCTTCGCTCAAACGCTTGACCCTGGTAACTGTACGACCGTTGATGTAATGTTTTTCCACCCGAAAATGGTTATCTGCCAAACTGGCGATCTGAGGTAAATGGGTGATACTGATCAATTGATGATGCTGACCCAGATCCCTGAGCTCATTACCCACCACCCGGGCTATGCGACCAGAGATACCGGTGTCAATCTCATCAAAGATCACTGTTCCGATGCCATCTTTTCCGGACATGGCCGATTTAATGGCCAACATGATCCTGCTGATCTCACCTCCGGAAGCAGTCCTGGCCAAGGGACGCAGAGGTTCACCAGGATTGGCCTGCATCCAGAATGTCACTTGATCCATGCCTGTCTCATCACCTCTGAACCTTTTACCAGCCAATTCAACAGAACCATTTTCCAGCTCGATTTGTTCAACTTCTATTCGAAAACGAGCCTTGGGCATCCCGAGGTGACTTAATTTCTCTACAATGGCACTGGTGAGAATCTGAGCTTCCTTTTGGCGGATATTTGTCAATAGTTGACAATCCTGAGAGTAGGTTTCAGTGGCAGTCTTGATAGACCGCAACAGCTCTTCCCTGCTCCAATCCGGATCATTCTGCTGATCCAGCCGGCTTCCGATCTTCTGCCAGTAGATCAATAGTTCAGGATAGGTCTTGTTATATTTTTGGCAGAGACGATTGAGGGTTTTCAACCGGGTTTCTACCTCACTTAGTCGCCGGGGGTCCGATCGCACTTCTTTTTCATATTCAGTAGCGAAGTCAGCAATACTCTGGAGTGATACTCTGGCAGCCAGTGCTTCCGGCAAAAAAGTGGCTGCTGTATCAGTGTAAAGGCTTAATCCTTCCAATTGGCTGATGATCTGATTCAAACGCTGGATAGCAGAGCCCTCAATAGCCTCCGTTTCCTGATACAGGGCAGAAGCCTGTTCACTAATGGTCTGGGCATTCTCCAGGATGCGACGTTCTTTTTCAAGATTGTCCAGTTCATCGGGCTGTGGATTTACATCATTTAGTTCCTGCAATTGAAAAGCATATAGCTGGTACTGTTCCTGCCGACTGGTGGCATCCTGCACCCGTTCCCGCAGTTCACGTTTCAGGGATGTGAGGAGCTGGTATTTTTGGGATATTTCACCCAGGAACAGTTCTATTTCGGCATATTGATCCAGAAAATTTATGTGATGTTCTTCATTGAGTAAATACTGGTGTTCATGTTGACCATGGAGATCTACCAGACGGTCGCCCAGTTCCTTAAGTTCCTGAGCCGACCTGAGCTGGCCATTGATCCAAACTTTTGAGCTGCCCTGTAGTTTGATTTCCCGTTTAACGGATATGGTAACTGAATCAATACCCAAGCTGGTCAATCTGGGTAAAACGGCTCGTTTCACTTCAAAAACCGCTTCCACAATAGCGCTGGAATAACCCTCACGGATAAAGTCCTTATAGGCCCGTTCCCCCAAAGCAATGCTCAGTGCGTCCACAATGAGTGATTTCCCCACACCAGTTTCCCCGGTGATAATATTCAAGCCGTTGTCAAAACTGACATTGGCTTCATCTACAATGGCAAAATTTTCAATATGTAGCGTTTTAAGCATTTTGTCTGAAACGCTCCAATGCAGGTATCTTCATCAACAGGGAAAAGGTAATTAAAGAGAGAATAACCCCGAATATGTCAGCGACCACATCTTCCACTGTGGAGTACCGACTGGGGATGAATGATTGATAGAATTCATCAGCAATGGCAGAGAGGGCGCCCACACTGACAGCCAAACGGTAGGATATTTTCAGCTCAGCCCTGGGTTTTTCTCTGAGAAAAGCCCAGATCAGGGTGACCCCGTAAAAATGGTATTCCAGACTATGCAGAATGAAATCCTGGATTCCCCAGGAAAGATTGGTTACCACACGTTGATTCAGGCTTGACAAAGCAATGATCAACGCGACATACAGAACAGCAGGAGCAAAATATTTAAGTTGGTAATTCACCATACTCCTTGAGGGCAGATGGAAGTGCATCAACAATATCACTGGCGATCAGACCCAACACACCTTTTTCCGGCCGTTTCAGATCAGCTGCCTGTCCATGAATGTACATGGCAAAATCCAGCACTTCAGGGATTTTGGTCCATTGAGCCCAGAGTGAGGCGATCACTCCGGTAAGGACATCACCGCTGCCGGCAGTAGCCATTCCGGAATAGCCCGAAGCATTCACTGAAACCATTCCTGTGGGAGCAGCCAGAATGGATGGAGCACCTTTCAGGAGCACATAGACATCATACTCTCCTGAAAATTTCAGGGCATCCTGCCAGGATGGTACAGGGGTATCGGCAAAACCCAGAAGACGTTTGAATTCACCTAGATGGGGTGTCAAAATCGTGGGTGCCGTTCTTTTTTTCAATATCTCCAGATGATCGATCAATGCAAAAAGAGCATCGGCATCGATGACCAGGGGTTTCGGACAGCTCTCGATAAACTTTCTTACAAGATCTAAGGTTTGTGGATCTCGACCAAGTCCTGGTCCTATGGCAACCGTATCAGCCCATTTACAGCCGGCTTCCAAAAGTGGCAGGGCTCCAGAGGCGAAACTCTGTTCTGGAGTCTCAGGCAGGTACTCCACAATGGTTTCCAGTGAGGCTGTCTCGCCGATTTGTCCCAAAGACTTCGGTAAAGCCAGTTTAACCAGACCGGCACCCGATCTCAAAGCTGCAGTGGCGGATAACAGGGCTGCCCCGGTGAATCCCCGTGAACCAGCCATGATATAGACTTTCCCAGCTGAATATTTGTGAGCAGCAGCAGATCTTGTGTAAGTTTCGGGGGAAAAATCACCCTTTTCGAACTTGTGCAGAGTGATATCTTCTACCTGTTCCAGACTATTCTCAGGAAATCCGATATCCACTGGAATTGTTTTTCCGCAATGGCTTCGGGCCGGTTCAAAGAGACAGCCCTGCTTGCCAAAGCCCATGCTGATGGTGAGATCAGCTTTGATACAGGGTTCCAGTATATCGCCCAGGTCACCGGTCACGCCAGAAGGAACATCAGCAGCAACAATACGAGCCTTGCTGTGATTGCAGGCCTTAATGATTTCCGGGTAAGGGGAACGCAGGGCACCACTGATGCCAGTCCCCAGCAATGCGTCCACAATGATATCTGCTTCCTGGATCAATTTGTGTTGGTCAACAGTGTCCTGCCAAACCTCAATACTTAGATCCAATTTTTGCAGGATTTGATAGTGAATCAAGGCATCTCCGTGTATCTGCGATTCATCTGCCACCGTAATAAGAGCAACAGGAACTCCCTGCTGATGCAGGCCGGTGGCGATAACGTATCCATCCCCGCCGTTATTGCCTTTTCCAGTTAAGATGAGGACTTGGGGAGCATTTTCCAGGAAGCCCATGCTTTCCATTTCCTGGATCAGAGCCTGTCCGGCATGTTGCATCAATGTTGCCCCGGGAATACCACAGGTATTGATGGCATAGTCATCGACAGCCCGGTTGGCGGCCATACTAAGGAATGGTTTCACTCGATCAGGACTCCACAACCGCAAAAGCGATGGCCATACTGTGTTCATGTGAGATGGTGACCAGGCAATTTCCTTTAATATGAATCAAGAAAGAAACCTGGGGGCGGCCTTCAGCATCATTCAGGATCTCGATGTGAGAAAAGGAGATCACCTCGTTATGGCCACTTTGATAGATCGCTTTAGCAATGGCTTCTTTGGCGGCAAAACGACCGGCAAAATGAATTTCTGGATGTTCTTTTGATTCGCAGTAGGCAATCTCACCTTTGGTGAAAACCTTCACCAAAAAGCGACTTCCATACTTTTCACGCAGTCTTTTTATGCGACTGACTTCTACGATATCATTGCCTATTCCTTTGATTGCCATGGGTGCTTAATTTATACCGGTGTGTCTAGGGGAAAAGTGGAAATTTTGATTCATTTTTCATCTTTTTTTGCCACGAATTTGACAAAATGTACGAATCTTTGTTGCCAACTGGCAGAGATTCTCAGGATCAAATATTGGGGGAAACCATAGTGCTCATAAAAAAAGGCTGCCACACGGACAGCCTTTTAAGTCTTTTTCTATTGCAAGAAGCGCCTATTTACCTTCACTTGGTCAGTTCATCAATACGATGTTGAGCCATGGATTTCCAACGGGCATCTTTGGTAGCAGCACGCCAGGCATTGATCGCCTCTTTATTACGCTCCAGACCCTTCAAGGCATCCCCTTTTTCAATCAAAGCAGGAGCCCAATTCTTTTTCTTAGCCAGGGACTTCGAGGCTGCCGTGAGAGCAGCTGAATGATTCCCGGAGCCATTATAAGCTTGAGCCAAACGATAGTTCGTCTTGTAAGAAGCTGCTTTTCCAGTTAAGCCCTTCAATAATGAGATAGTCGAATTGTACTTTTCCTGATCAACATAGATCTTGCCCAACAGCTCATAGGCTCTGGTGTATTTTTTATTGACTTCAATAGCCTTTTTAAGGTTCTGAATGGCCAGGCTGTTGTTCTTCTGGCTTTCATAGACCCTGCCCAGCACATAGTAAGCTTTTTCATAGCTGGCATTGATGGAGATGGACATCTTCAGTGATTCAATGGCTTTTTTATTATTACCCATTCCACTGTAGAGCGTACCCAGACCGTACCATGATTTATAGTGGGTCGGATCACTGGTAACAGCATCGCGGTAGAAATTTTCTGCCTGTTTAAGATCCCCATCTTTTTTCGCAATCAGGGCTAATTGATAAAAACCACTGGCAAATGACGGATCCACAGCCACAGCCTTCTCGTATTCGATGCGAGCTGAAGCATAGTCCTTACGCCTGAAATATTTGTGTCCCTCGCTATAGTGTTTGTTTCTTACCATCTCAATGGCTTTGCCATATTTGGTTTCTACAGGATCAAAGGTCATGGCATTGCGAAAGTTATCGGCAGCTTTGATCGGTTCTGCCTGTCGATAATAGACCATGCCCATGCTGTAGTATGTCTCACCTTTAACCATACCCCAAATATCATGGGGCGAGGCATCCATTTTGGCGATAGCTTCATTATACTTTTTAAGGGATTCAGAATATTCAGAACGATCCATGGAACGGCGTGCATCGGCAAGTAGAATATTGATCTTTTCCAATACCTGCCACTCAGCCTGAATAGTCTTATACTCGTCTTCATCCACTGCTTTCATTGCTGACTTATAGGCGTTGTCAGCGGTGGGAATATCAAAATTCTTGATCGCTTCACGTGCCTGATCTACCAGTTCATCTGGATATTGTGCCATTAATTGGCCAAAGATTGAGATTAATAAACAGGTGACTATAGCAAACTTTTTCATGCTTCATGCTTCCTTAAAAAAATATCATACTTTTCAAATGTCCTGATCTGATGACCCAACAAGCGGTCACCAATTCCATCGATCAAAGACCGACACCATCACTTGAGACTTACTCTCAAGTGGCGAGCAATATAGACGGTGTGCTTACTTTTGTCATTGATTTTATTGAACCCAATCAATCCATAAATATAACGTTCTTCATAAACAGATGTTTTTCTCAACACCATAAATCAATACCATTTCAGGTGTCCAGCGCCTAGATTTTCAGCATTCAAAGAATTTAAAGTGTGAACCTTATTTTTGAGGAACTGAACATGAACAAAAGCACCAAACTCTATTTGCTATTCATTCTATCACTCCTCTTGAATCAATGCTCAATCTTTGCACCTGATGAAGAGGTTACCAGAAATATCCTGGTGGCTTACGATATTCGAAATAGTGGATCAGGGCGTTCTGATTATGATATCTGGCTAACTGACTTTGATGGTGAGGGTGAACGGGTTTTGGTATCTGAGACCAGTAATGAGTATCAACCACGCTTTAACAAGGATGGTAGTGGCATCTTCTATATTTCCACCGCTGGAGGGGATCGGGATCTGTTTTATTTAGATACTGCCGGCACTGCCTCTATCCAACTGACCACTGATCGCTGGATCAGTAGCTATGACGTATCACCTCGGGGAGACAAGCTGGTTTTTGTTGATGATGTTGGGGGACGGTCACAAGTTTATGAGATTAATATAGATGGTCAAAACCTAAACTTGCTGACTCGCGGTTATGACCCGGTCTATACTGACCATGGCGACGCGGTCATTCTGCTTAACTCAGAGGGATCCCGAAACATTAGAAAAGTGACTATTGGCAGTGCGGATACACTTGAGATCACAACGGCTGCTCCCAGCTCATGGATTATCGCTATTGCGGCTGAAAGAGAAAGGTTCATTGTTTGGAGCAGACCGGACCATCTTAGTAGTTACTCCTATTATTTCATGAGTCAGGATGGAGATTTTATTAATTCTCTGACTTTTAGCACAGGCTTTAATGGTAGACCAATTCTTTCTGGTGATGGTATGCAAATTGGTTACTCAGCGTACTCTTCAGCGACTAAAGGAGTGGAGATCTTCGTAGGCAACGTGGCCCTTAGCACACCCCTTCAATTGACCAAACAGGGCTTGGTGGCTCACAGCCCACAATTCTTTCCCGGTGATGACTTTCTGATCTATACACTGGAAAATGGAGACGATTATTTTTTGTATCATATCGATTCAAAAGGTAGAAATAAAGTCCGCATTACCAGTGCTTTGAGATATGCTCCCATACAGTACGATGTCTTTGTGTATTGATTCAGGAAAACACATGCCATTCAAAATTGACGCCTTCGCAAAAAGTCCCTCTCGCACGTCTACGCTCTACAAGCTTCGCCGCACAGGCAGAGCGCGCAGAGCGTTGCATTGAGCCTGTCGAAATG
>JAYEKW010000123.1 GCA_034716895.1 Candidatus Neomarinimicrobiota bacterium | reverse complement strand
ATATTGCATTCGGCATTTCCTAACCCGTTTAATCCAAGCGTTACGGTTCGATATGAACTACCGAAAGTATCAGATGTATCAATTACCATATATGACATGTTTGGCAGAAATATTTGGAACTTAAACGAATCTTTCAAACCGGCTGGATACTATTCATTGCAATGGAACGGTGACAATAATGAAGGGAACCAGGTTAGCAGTGGCGTGTATTTAATTTCTTTTTCCACGCCTGAGTTTAAAGCAGTACAAAAGGCTATTCTAATTCGTTAGGATATCTAAGAGATTGTCAAATACGCAGCCCCTGACCTCAAAACTCAGGGGCATTTATTTAGCACAGTCGAAACCCAAGCCCGACTAACCCCAAGCCGTCTAGCCAACTCAGCACGAGTCGAGCCATTCCCTTGTATGAGACGCTCATATTCTGCGTGCCTACGACGCACGCGCTCATTATTTGTTAACCTTTTGGGGCAGAGTTTAACGAACTGGCGCGTATGCGACAGAGTCCACTTTGGAATAAGGAGGCTGAGTTAATCGAAGCCTTTTGTTCTGCTGTCGAAGGCTCGGTCATTTTGTTCAAGCTTCATTTACCTCGAGCTGTGTATGGAGTATGCTCTATAGCATATCACCAGGTCTTAACAATTGATGACCTTCAAACACCGTGAGTATCTCTATTTGGTCATCGGTAACTCGATAAACGATTCGGTATGTCTTTTCAAATACTTCCCTAATCTGATCCGACGAAAACTCCGGTACAACGCTTCCCTTATACGGAAAATTGTAAACTTGATCACCACGGTCTATAAATCTATCGACAAATTTAATAGCACTGTCGGGGTTATCTCTCGAAATGAATTGCTCAATTTCGATGAGCTGTGTTATACCAATTGTACTTCCATCCAACCCATAGCTTCTGCATCTTTTTCCGTTTCTCTTCACTTAAAGTTTCCACCATAGCTAGGGCTATGCCTGCCTATGCCGAAGTCGGTCTCCGCGCAGGCAGGCAAAAAACTTGAAGCTTGACGAAACCGCTAGAAGTATCTGTGAATTCATGAAATGTGCCCTAAAACCATTAAATACAACCATATATAGTGAATACTCCTAAATCCATATATATCAACACTATGCGTCATTTCGATGAACTCAATACAACGCTCTGCGCGCTCTGCCTGCCCGCACGAAGTTATACGCAGGCGGGCGAGAGGGACTTTTTGCGAAGGCGTCAAGCTGGATAAACGAAAAAATATTTTGAATCTATTGGACCGTTTGGAAATGCATTTGGTATTAGAATCAGGGCAAATTTAATTCTTTGCAAAAAGTCGCGAAGGGGAGTAAACGAAATCCGTCTTTTAGTATATCTTTTTGACCTAAATGAACTTGATAAAAACGAGGAATATTTAAGCGTTTTTTAAAATATGGGATAGCCTGATTTAATTGTCGTTCACCTATTTTGGATTCTACCGCAAAAAGAGGTTGATTATTTTGCAAAACAACGAAGTCAATTTCTCGTTTATCGGTATCGCGAATGTATCGTAATTCCATGGGAATACCTTCAGTGTCTTCTTTGAAATGGCAATATTTTAACAATTGACAGGCTACCAGATTCTCAAAGCGATGCCCTTTATCTTCCACCAGAGACCAATCCCATAAATAAAGTTTTTGTTCTTTTTTTACAGCTCTGATTTTGGTGGTTCCCAAAGGAGGAATTCTAAACGAATAATACATTCGTTCAAAGATATCTAACCATCGTTCAGTAGTTTGATGAGCCACCTGCAGCAATCTCTGGATCTTGCGAATAGATAAAGGTGAGCCAACGCGATTGGGGAGTTCATTTACTAATAATTCCATCAAACTTATATCTTTAATAAATTCTAAATCCCGAATGTCGTCATATACTACTCGTTGAATTCTATCCCGTTGCCATCGTCTCCAAAACCTGGTTTGTCCTTTAAGGTGAGGTTCAGGGAATCCACCAAATTCTAATAAATGATCAACATCGGTCTGGGTGGGATTTGAATTTAGCTCACTGAGTGAAAGCGGGTGCAAGCGGTGATAATGATATCTGCCCTGTAGAGAATCTCCACCTTTTTTGTAATAATCCAAGCGGGCAGATCCAGTAATTAAAAAGGCAATATCTTTTTTGTATACGTCATAGAAGCCTTTTACCAAATTTCGCCAACGGGCATATTTATGTATTTCATCAAAAATTATCATGGACTGGTTCGGAGGAAGTTCACCATCAAGCAATTTTTTACGAGATTGAGCATAATCCCAATTGATATAGGCCGGATGTTTTTCACTGCCCTCAGACAAGAATGACAGGGCAAATGTTGTTTTTCCAACTTGTCGTGGGCCACCGACAAAAACCATTTTTTCTTTCAAGTCGTTGCCAACGATATTATGGATATATCTCTTGATATCAGTCATTAGTATTATTAACCTCAATACAAAATACTCATGAGTAATATTACATGCAATATAAATTAGTCTGATAGATGGTCATTCTACAGGAATAAGGTTTCAATCAGTCTGCGCATTACATGCTACGCCTGGACAAGTCAGTCTGCGCATTACATGCTATGCCCTGACAAGGAGCTGGTTCATTGATTTGCTAGTGGGCTTTCACGTAATTACAGAAAAAAAAGAGGTTCTTCCCCTAAATGCGTACCTGGAGTCGAGGATGTCAGGGATATAAGGGTATAGAGGCTGTGTGAGAATATGGACAACGCTTACCCCATGCTTTAGCTTGGTGGTATGATAACCTACTATTACCTAGAGCTTTAGCCTAGTATTGTTGGGCTAAAGCCCTCCTTTTTTTAAGGTTTTTATAACCCCCAGGCTGAAGCCTGGGGTAAGTATCAATAGTAACAGTACTATACGTAGACAACTAAAGCTAATGTTAGCAAGCAATTAT
>JAYEKW010000122.1 GCA_034716895.1 Candidatus Neomarinimicrobiota bacterium | reverse complement strand
TGCTTTGTACAGTGCCCTGGGTATCTTTTTGCCGCTTATTGCTGTGAATTGTGCCATCCTGGGTGCTTCACTCTTTATGGTGGAGCGGGAGTACACTTTTGCTGAATCAGCTGTATTTGGTTTGGGTTCTGGTGTAGGCTTTGCACTGGCCATCGCTGCCATGGCGGCCATCCGCGAAAAACTGCGCTATTCGCATATCCCTGAAGGTCTGCGCGGTTTAGGAATCACCATGTTAATCACGGGACTCATGGCTATGGCCTTTATGAGTTTTTCCGGAATCAGTCTGTAAGGAGGGCGTTATGAGTATGCTTGGTTTGATTATTCTTAGTACCCTGGTCTTTACAGGGATGATCCTGGTTTTAGTTGTGATCCTGAACTATGCCACCTCCAAATTAGTGAGCACCGGCGATGTA
This sequence comes from Candidatus Neomarinimicrobiota bacterium, assembly GCA_034716895.1. Lineage (NCBI taxonomy): Bacteria > Pseudomonadati > Fidelibacterota > Fidelibacterota bacterium. The sequence goes on along the minus strand of JAYEKW010000122.1, from coordinate 11,892 downwards.
AAGATCCTGATCAATGGTGACGATGAAAAATCTCTCAGCACTCCAGCTGGGTCCACCCTGCTTCAGACCCTGGCGGCTGAAAAGATATTCCTGCCCTCAGCCTGTGGTGGTGGCGGTACCTGCGGCATGTGTACCTGCAAGATCGAAGCTGGCGGTGGTGAAATTCTGCCTACAGAGAAGCCACACTTGACCCGGACTGAGATAAAGGACAATGTCCGACTCGCCTGCCAGGTTAAGGTAAAAAATGATATGGAGATCACCATCCCGGATGAGATCTTCAATATTCAGAAATGGGAATGTGAAGTGGTTTCCAACCATAACGTCGCAACCTTTATCAAGGAGTTCATTGTTAGACTTCCTGAAGGTGAGACTCTGGACTTCCGGGCTGGTGGATACATTCAGATCGACATTCCGCCCTATAAACTGGATTATTCAGAATTCGATATCGAAGACGAGTATCGGGGTGATTGGGATAAGTTCAACATGTGGCGTTATCATTCAGAACTGGATGAAACCATTTTCCGCGCTTACTCTATGGCTAACCATCCGGCTGAAGGCAATATCGTAATGCTCAATATACGTATCGCCAGTCCCCCTCCCGGTCTGGATGTTCCTCCCGGTCTGGCATCATCCTTTCTTTTCAATCTGAAGCCGGGTGAGAAGGTTATGGTCAGTGGTCCTTATGGTGAATTCTTTGCCAAAGAGACAGAACGAGAAATGCTTTATGTTGGAGGAGGGGCCGGTATGGCACCCATGCGGAGTCATATCTTTGATCTGCTCAAAACCCAACATAGTTCGCGCAAAATATCTTTCTGGTATGGAGCACGCTCCAAACGAGAGATGTTCTACGATGATGAGTTTAAAGCTTTAGCAGATGAATTTCCGAATTTCAGCTATAACGTAGCCCTTTCTGATCCCATGGAGGAAGATAACTGGGATGGTCCGGTCGGCTTCATTCATCAAGTAGTACAGGATACTTATCTGGCTGACCATGAGGCTCCTGAAGATATAGAATACTATATGTGTGGACCGCCGATGATGATCGATGCGGTTGATAATATGCTTTATAATCTTGGAGTAGAACCGGAGATGATCGATTACGATAAATTCTAATTCCTCTGAGAATCGTTTTAATAAAAAAGGTTCGGGCAATCCGAACCTTTTTTTATTAAGTTCAAAGCAATCTGGAGGGTAACCCTATGAAACTGCAGTCTAGACAATCAAAGAACATCATCACAATCCTTCTGCTGAACGTTTTACTTTTGATCATAACCGGCTGTGGTAATGATGATCCAATTTTTTCAGAATATACCTTTAACGGGGCTACCATGGGAACCACCTATCACATTGTCATAGTAGGTGACCCTATCGACGTGAAACAACGTAGTTTGATATCCAGTAAAATTGATAGTTTCCTAATAGATTTTAATCATACGTTATCTACCTATGAACCTCAAAGTGAGATCTCCCTGTTCAACCAGAATCAGACCAATGAACCAGTCCCTGTTTCAGCAGAACTCCTCCAGGTGGTCACCACTGGACTTAATTTTTGTGCATTATCAGACGGAGCCTTCGATATAACCGTTATGCCCATTGTTAATTTTTTTGGGTTTGGTTTCGAGCCGGGTGAAGACCGCTTCCCGACAGTGGCTGAGATCGATGCCTGGCTGCTGTTGACTGGTTGCGATAAGTTGGAACTTGGTGATTCTACCATCACAAAAGCTGATCCCAGGATCAGTATTGACCTGAGTGCTATCGCCAAGGGAGATGCTGCAGATCATGTTGTCCACTTCCTTTCAGAGATGGGATTTGAGAATATTTTTTCTGAGATCGGGGGTGAGATCATGACTTCTGGTATTAATAAATTTGGTGAGTCCTGGAAAATTGGGATCGATCGACCCACATTTGGTGGAGCTCCTGGTGCCGATCTACAGCATATCATTACCCTGACTGATATGGCAGTTGCTTCCAGTGGTGATTACCGCAATTACCGGGAAGTTGAAGGAAAACGCATAACCCACGCTATTGATCCTCGTTCAGGTTCTCCCATTAATCACAATCTGGCAGCCGTGACAGTAATTCATCAGAGTTGCCTGGTCGCTGACGGACTCTCTACTTCGGTGATGGTCATGGGCTCTGAAGCAGGTCTAAGCTGGCTCGAGGATTTCCCCGATGCTGAAGGTTTACTGATCACCAGAGAAAAAGATGGTTCCTTCAAAGAGTATATGACCTCCGGCTTTGAGCAATATCTGGCAGATTAACTCTAGTGTTAAGTCAACTTGAGTTTAGAGTTGATGCTGCTTCGCCCAGCCCAGCACAAAACGCTGGACATCTCCCCTGTTATTCATGGGAATTCCTGCCTGCTCCAGATAGGGACCGATCGCCCGGTTCAACAGCTGCAATTCCATTTCTATGGGATCATGATTGAAACCAGCCGATCCAAATTCACGGCCATCCAATTGCTCGATCAGATTTGTCAGGTATTGAACTATTCGCTCCATCTTGGCATAATTTAAATGTTCCGGCTTATCCGATTCCTGATGGTAATGTTCCCAGCGGCCACAGGTGAAAAACAGATAGGGTTGTTTGTTTTCCCGTAAAACATGGTGATCACTGAGGTCACCCACATAGCGATTCAGAGTGGCAATGTTTCTCAGGCCAACTGGAAGTTTTACATCAAGCAGGAGATCAGCCATACTCTTGTGGCTTTCAGCTCCAAAAACAAAGACCAAGTCTTCCATACCTTCCAAGGGAACATCGTGTCCCACCAGATCCAAAACCAGTCCAGCATGAATGCTCTGTTGAAGTTGCTTCTCATAGAAATTGACAGAACCCATATGTTCTGTCAGGAAACGGGGCGGTTCCTCAGCATCCGGAAAAAGCAGGATCACATCTCTCTGTAACCGCTTCTGCTTCAAGATCTGCAGAACGGACAACCAGGTGGCAATAGCGGCGGCATTGTCATCAGCTCCAGGTTGATCACCACACGTATCGTAGTGAGCCATCAGTAAAATTGGTGCTGATTGCCGATCCCTTCCAGGTAAAACGCCAGCCAGGTTTGTGTATCCTGTAGTTTCAACCCGATAAGGCAAGGTGTAATTATCACCTGCATACGGTTGTAAATCTGCAGAGTTCAGGCGTTCTATCAGATAGTTTTTTGCTAATTCATGACCATGGCTACCCACCTGGCGAGTTCCCGGTGCTGCCAATGCTTCTACTGTCCTGCGTAATTGATCCTGCATCCCCTCTTCCACCTCATTTCATAATTCCTGCTATCATAAGCGAACTGCAAATGAATGCAATGCAAAAAATCGAGGCATTTATTAAGGTTTATTCTGTTCACTCAGGTTCTTGCACAAATCAGTAGTTGATTTTCATAATTACTGCACCCACATCAATTATTTCTAAGCAATGTTTGCTAGGTGGCATAAAATGTGCACGCGCACAGCTCCTGACGCAGCTAGCGTTATTAATCTTGAAGGCGATGAGGATATCATGAGTCGTTTTATTTTTACCTGGGGAATGTTAATGCTACTCTGGATAGGGTTTACAGGTACGCTGGATAGTATGGAACTGGTGACCGGGGCTGGGATCAGTCTGATCATCGCCATCTATGCCTTTCGAACCTTCACCCATGAAGGTCTAAATCTGTTCACTCCAAGAAAATTAGCATATATTGTTAAATATCTGTTGGTATTTTTGGTTGAATTGATCAAATCCAATATTGATGTTGCCCTGCGGGTCATCAATCCCAAGATGCCGATCAATCCTGAGATAGTTGAATTTAAAACCAAACTGAAATCTGAAATGGGCCGATTGATCCTCGCCAATACCATAACCCTGACACCTGGAACCTTGACCGTCGATGTGATCGATAACACCTTCTATATCCACTGGCTGAACTCAGAATCAACAGACCCGGAAGAAGCCCGTCAAGCAATTGCTGGAAAATTCGAACCCGTTCTGCAGGAGATTTTTGAATGATATATATTGTCTTGGTGTTTTTAGCTCTAGGGATCCTGCTGGTAAGTATCCGCTTTGTTAAAGGACCCACCCCATCAGATCGCGTGGTCGCATTAGATGTGCTCACCATCATTAGCACTGCCGGACTTGTATTCCTAAGCCTCTTTTTTGACCGCGCCATCTACCTGGATGTTTCGCTGATCTATGGTGTTCTGGGCTTTGTCGGGGTCCTGACCATTGCCCGATATTTGGAGGGTGGCTTATGATAACCCTTTCTATCATTGGACATATAATGGTTGCCGTGGGAAGCGTGTTCTTATTCCTGGGTGCCTTGGGAATCTATCGTTTACCTGATATCTATTCACGGATGCAGGCTGGCACCAAAGCAACCACCCTGGGTGCTTTGAGTATGATCATTGGTGTGGGACTCATTCAACCTGAATTTTTCACTAAAACCGTGATCATTGCCCTCTTTATAGCCATTTCAAACCCAATCAGTTCACACGCCCTGGCTCGTGGATCTCATAGAGCCGGCATCAAGCCCTTCAGCAAGTCTGGTTTTGATGCCTATGACACTATGAAAGAGAAAATGGAGAAAGATTTATGAGTGATGCATTCGTTATTGTGATTCCCTTACTGGCACTAATTTTGGTCGGAGCAGCCATCTTTGCTGTTAGTCAAAAAGACCTGCTCCTGGCTGTTATTGGTACTTCTATCGTGAGTCTGATCCTGTCGGTCATGTTCTTTATTCTCCAGGCACCGGATGTGGCCTTGACTGAGGCAGCTATCGGTGTGGCGCTCACAACCATCATCTTTATCATCACCATTAAAAAAACCACACGGTATGAAGAATGAGAAAAATAATCACCATCACTTTTCTGGCCATTCTGGGATATTACATGATCATTCTTTTTCAACAGATCCCCTTTGGTGACAACAGAATGAACGTAGGACGTCACTATCTGGAAAATACAATTGAGGAAACTGGTTCGGTCAATACAGTGACTTCGATCGTGGTAAGCTACCGTGGTTTTGATACTCTGGGAGAAGTTACCGTTCTATTTCTGGCTGCCACAGGTTTGGGAGCCATCCTTTTTGATAAGCGCGGAAAAAAGCGCCGGAGACAAAATGCCAGTTCTCTGGTTCGAACCACTTCAAAATTATTCTACCCCCTCATTGTCCTGTTGGGGGCTTATGTCTTTGTTCATGGCCACCTGACCCCAGGTGGTGGTTTTCAGGGAGGGGCTATCATTGCCACAGGTGTTCTGATGATGTACATGTCATACCGTCGCTTTGAGACCAACCATAAAGCTCTGACCATCATCGAATCCATGGCAGGCTTGATCTTTGTCACCATCGGGATGGCCGGTTTGATCATCGGTCAGAGTTTTCTGGAGAACTTTCTCCCCCTGGGGACACCAAACACATTATTCAGTGCCGGAATCATCCCCATCGTATACAGTGCCATTGGCTTTAAGGTCGGGGCTGAACTCACCGGTGTTTTAGATACCCTGCTAAAAACCATTCGATAGAAAGAAAGTGATATGATCTATTACCTAACCTCCATCGCTCTCATTCTGATCGGAATGTATGCAGTCCTGGTCAAGAAGAACCTGGTCAAGATGATCATCGGATTATCCCTGGTGGATGGAGGCTTACACCTGCTCTTCATCGCCATTGGTTACGTTGATAATGCAACAGCGCCGATCTTTTCAAAAGAGGGTCTCAGTGCTGCTGAGATGGTGGATCCCATCCCTCAGGCATTGGTCTTGACTGCCATTGTTATTGGATTGGCAGTGACAGCTGTGGCTCTTGCCATCATTATTCGACTCTATGACCATCATAAAACTTTAAATGTCAATAAGATCAGAGAGCTGAAGTGGTAATGATATGGAATTGTATTTCTCACCTGTTCATTTTATAGCAGTACCACTATTCGCGGCTTTCCTACTGCCTCTATTGGGACGTATTTCACAAAAACTGGTGCCCATCGTACCAGGGATTGTGTTGCTCTATCTTTCAGTAGTAGCCCTGACCCTCTTTCCCCACGCTTATGAAGCGCCTATTGTAGAGATCATCGCCGGCTGGCGTCCACCCTTTGGGATCACCCTGATCTTTGGACCGTTGGCTGCTTTCCTGGTTACCATGATCACCTTGATCGGCTTTGTTGTGTGGATTTACAGTTATCGATTTATCATCCGGCAACCACTTGAAAAATACTACATGCTTTTCATGTTGCTCATTGCCGGTTCCACCGGGATCATCCTCACAGGAGATATCTTTAATCTATTTGTTTTTCTGGAGATCACCGCCATTGCAGCCTATGCGCTGACTGCCTTTCTCAGAGATCATAACGGAGCAGAAGCGGCTTTCAAGTATTTGCTGATCGGCTCCTTTACCTCTGCTTTTGTGCTACTGGCCATCATCATTCTCTACGCCAATGTGGGAACACTCAACATGGCAGATATTGCGATGAGGATGAGCGATGTCCCGGTTAAGATCAAACTGACCATTATGATATTGTTTATTGTGGGGCTGGGCATTGAGGCTGAATTATTCCCCTTGAATGGTTGGGCTCCAGATGCCTATTCGCAGGCTCCATCTCCCATTGGCGCTCTCTTTGCCGGAATAGTGGTCAAAGCAGCTGTCTATGCTCTGATGAGAGTTCTGTTCACGTTATTCGATCTATCAATATCCTCAAATTTCTTGATCGTCATGGGTACCATTACTTTGCTCATCGCTGAGATGTCAGCCATGCGACAGCAACAGATCAAACGCATGTTGGCCTTCTCCAGTATCGGTCAGATGGGTCTGGTACTGGTCGCTTTTGGATTGGGCACCAAGGAAGGCATTGCAGCGGCCCTGTTCCTGATGTTCAGTCATGCAGTGATCAAATCCATGCTCTTTTTCAGCGCGGGTTATCTGGTCTTCTTCTCAGGACATAAAAACATAGTTGACCTGGAAGGTATGGGTCGGGAAAAGCCCTGGACCGGATTTTTCTTTTCATTGGGCGCCCTGGCAATCATCGGTCTGCCACCATTCTCAGGATTTTGGGGGAAATTCTACCTGTTGATCTCAGCCGCCAATTCTGATCACATGCTCCTGATTGTTCTGATCCTTTTTTCAGCAGTGATCGAAGCCGTTTACTATCTGCGGGTAGTGGGTCGTTTATATTTCAAGAAACTACATGACATCGAAGTTCGGAAGACACCATTCACTGGTTTGTTAGCCATGGGAATATTGGCGTTTGTAACGCTGACCATCGGTATATATCCAGATTTTATTCATGAGTTGGTACTCCCGGCAGCCAATGAGCTGTTGGATAAAGCTGCATATCTTCAATATGCCATGATGGGACAGTAAGATGGAACCGTTACTCAACATTCCTGCCATTTTAGCGATCGCCTTCGCCGGAAGTATTCTGGCATTTATCACTCACCATGCACTACCCAAATTCCGAACTGCTGTCGTGTTGCTACTGACGCTGATCCCGGCTTATCTGGTCTGGCAACTACCGGCTGATAGCTCCATGATCTATTTTTCTCTGGGCGGTTTCGATCTAAGTTGGGGCACCAATCCCTATTCACGCCTCTTCAGTTTACTGATCGCCGGTATTGGTGTATTAAGCACGATTTATTCACTGGCATTTATGAAGAACAAAGCACGACTGGGCTTTTTCTACCTGGCCTTTCTGGCCACTATAGCCTCCATGTACGGTATTGTCTTCAGCCAGGATCTGCTTTCGCTGTTTTTCTTTTGGGAGATCATGACCTGGTCCAGTTTTCTAATGGTAATCTATTATCGTTTTGAGAATCAAGCGGCAGGTATCCGCTACTTCGTTTTCAGTGCAGTGGGTGCTTATGCACTATTGACAGCCATTGTTTACCTCTATTCCTTTACCGGTGATCTTTCCCTGACAGCAACCTTTCGCATCATCCCTCAATTAAGCACAAGCCAAATAAGTTTGATCACCATCCTCTTTCTATTGGGATTCGGTGTAAAAAGCGCTCTGATGCCAGTTCATGTCTGGGCTCCTGATGCCTATCGCAGTGCTCCATCACCTTTCACCGCTTTATTCTCCGGTGTTCTTTCAAAAATGGGAATCTTTGGAATGGGTCTGGTGCTCTTCAAGTTCATGGGTGGTCTGGAACAGGGACATATCATTCGCGAAGTGCTGGCCTGGATGGGTGGTCTCACTGCCCTGCTGGCGACCTTTTACGCTGTCTTCCAGACTGATGCCAAAAAACTCCTGGCCTACAGTTCCATCGCCCAGTTGGGATATATTATTATCGGCTTGGCCGTTGGCACTCCCCTGAGTGTCATGGCTGCCATCTTTCTTGCCCTGCTCCATGGTATCTTTAAAAGCATGCTGTTTATGGGAGTTGGATCCGTTTTTCATCAAACTGGCAGCCTGGATCTGAATGAACTGACCGGCTTGATCCGAAAGATGCCTCTGAGCTTTGTAACTGTTCTTATGGGCATTATTACGGTATCTGGTGTCCCGCCTCTGGGTGGATTCGTAGGAAAATGGATGCTTTACGAATCATTGCTAACCTCTGGACATTATTTTTTAGTCGCTGTAACATTTATATCCAGCACTGCCGCCTTCCTCTATCTGTACCGCTTGATCTTCTCCATTTTCCTGGGACAGGAAGAAAAAGAATACGAGCATGTCAGGGAAGTCTCCTGGGTCATGTGGGTGCCCATGCTGATCCTGGCCGGATTGACCATGCTGGCCGGAGCTATGCCTGGTCTCTTCTTTGAGCCAATTGCTGAAGCGATGAAATATCTGGGATTCCAGCAAGTTGATTGGCAAATGTCTGTCTTGTTTAATTCCTGGGGTAATCAGGTTGACATGCTGGCAGTGATCACTTCCATTTTCTCTGTATTCTTATTGGGACTGGCCTTCATTACCTGGAAAAATTATAAGACCACCCGTTATGTCACGACCCGGGATATCCATACCTCAGGTGAAATTCCTACAGAAAATGAGAATCTGACCTATGCTGTCGATTTCTATCGTCCCTTTGAAAGGGCAGCAGCACCGGTCTTCAAATATAAGGTGACCCGGATATACGAGTCTTTTGCTAAGAATGCTGAACTCATTTTCGATCTCCTGCGTCACGTCTATACTGGAAATGCTCAAACCTATGCACTCTACGTGGTCATCTTCCTGGTCGTGCTTATTGTATTCTCCGGCTGGATCTTCGGGATTCAAATTTGACGGTCTCGCAAAAACGACCCCTCGCAGCGCGCAGAGCGTTGTATTGAGTTCATCGAAATGACGCAAAGTGTTGTTATATATGGTTTTAGGCTTATTCACTATATGTGGTTGTATTTAATGGTTTTAGGGCACATTTTATGAATTCTCAGATACTTCTAGCGGTTTCGTCAAATTTAGTGATCTTAGCAATGGACAACTTTTGTTTTCTGGCCACCAAGACACCAAGGCACAAAGAATTAGGAGAAAGCCTTTTTTGTGTCTTTGACTCTCTGTGGCAAAGGGATTTACATTTTATTAAGGATCGATCACTATGAGTTTTGATTGGATAAAATTACTGGGATTTATTGTCACACCGCTGATTGCCAGTGCTGTGGGCTTCACCTATATGGGTTTGAGCCGTAAGGTTACTGCCCGAGTTCAGAACCGGATCGGACCCGGTGTCTCACAGAGTTTTATTGATGTGGTTAAACTGTATAGCAAGAAAACCGCGATCCACCACGGTGTAATGCAACATATGGGACCTGTATTTGCCATTACCGCTTCAGTCACCACCCTGTTCTTCATTCCCATTCTCAAGGACTCCATCTTTTTTGCCAACTTCTCTTTTCGGGGAGATCTGATCTTCCTCATGTATATCATGGTTTTTGGACAATTGGGCATGGCTCTGGGGGCTGGTCAAACCGGTAATCCCAATTCAGCCATTGGTGTTTCCCGTGGTTTAAGTCAAATGGTTGGCTACAAGGTTCCTTATGTGCTGGCACTGATCGCCATTATGGTGAATTTCGAAACAACCAATCTGCAGGAATTGATTGCTGTTCAGGATGGGTTTCGGAACTGGATGATCTTTCAAATGCCGGTGGCTTCCTTAGCCGGTATGTTGGCCTTCCTTGGTTTTATGATGTATGCCCCCTTTGACGTACCCTTTGCTCCTTCTGAAATAGCGTCGGGACCCCCTTCAGAATTTGGTGGCAAATACCTCGCCCTGATGATGACCAGTCGCTCCATTTTCACTTTCGTTAAATTAGTATTATTTGTAGATCTTTTCTTTGGAGGTGCCTCCAGTTTTATCGAGCTGTTGATCAAAACTTTTGTATTGTACTTATTTGCTTTATTCGTCGGGTTGGTAAATCCCCGATTCAGAACCGAACAATCCATACAATTCTGGTGGAAATGGCCTGCAGCCATAGGCATTCTGGCAGTCCTGCTTGTAGCCTGGAAAGGTTAACTAATTATGAACATGAATATTAACGATAAAGACGGGCGCAAGATAGTTGATATCATTCAGCGCTATGCCCAAAAGCACTCTCTCTGGGTATTAGCTTACGGTACTGGTTGCGGAGCTATTGAAATCCCACCGACCATGACCTCACGCTATGATGCTGAACGATTTGGCATTACCGGTCGACCCACCCCGCGGATGGCTGATGTTCTGTTGATCACGGGATATTTAGCAACCAAAACGCTGAAACGGGTAATCCGTTCCTACGAGCAGATGCAATCACCTAAATATGTGATCGGGTTTGGCTCATGCACCATTAATGGGGGCATGTATTGGGATTCTTACAATACCATTAAATCTCTGGATCATTACTTACCAGTGGATGTCTATATCAATGGTTGTATGCCCCGCCCTGAAGCTGTTATCTCAGGCTTTGTTAAACTTCAGGAGATGATCAGCGATGGGTCAGCCAATGGCTGGGAAAAATACCGTGACAATCTGGACCTTTACCGCTCACAGCAAAAAGAGGTCATTAAAAACTGGCAAATGCCAGATTACAATTGGTGATAACGATGAATGATCCTCAAAATAAATTATCCCTTGAACAGGCTTTCGCCAAAAAAATCCAGAACACTTTCAAATCTGCTCGTGTACGCGTTGTCCGGGACAAACGAGTGGAAGTCATTCTAAGTGCCGATCTGGTCCCGCCTTATCTGGCTCATGCCAAAAATCAACATGATTTCCAGCATTTGACCCATATCTCTTGTGTCGATTGGCTGGAAGATGGACACTTTGAGTTGGTGTATATCCTCTGGTCCTATTCAATGAATATCCAATTGATCGTAAAATGCCGGATTCCCCGCCATGAACCGGAGTTTGTAAGTTTACGAAATATCTGGGATCACGCTGAAACTTATGAGCGTGAGATCCATGAGATGTATGGTGTTACATTTGCGGGAAATAACCGTCGGGGTGACTTTCTGCTTGAGGATTGGGATGGACCACCGCCCATGCGTCGGGATTTTGATACGGTGAAATATTCTGAAGAAAAATTCAAGGATCGGATGGATGCCCGTCAGGATGCTCAGAATGTCCGTGAGACCATTACCAAACGTAGTGGTGAAGAAATGCCTGATTTCGCCAAACCTTATTCTCTACGATAATTGGATTAGACTATGACTCGAGAAAAAGAAACTACACTATATCTGGGACCACAGCATCCCGGAATTACTGGCAATATGATGGTAAAACTCAAGGTTGCCGGTGACACTATTGTTAAAGCTGAAACCCACGTTGGATATCTCCACCGGGCTTTTGAGAAACTTATGGAAACCAGAACCTGGATGCAATCCTTCCCTATCGTTTGCCGTATCTGTGTACCTGAACCCGATCCCAATGAAGAGAATCTTGCTCGGGCCGTAGAAGAGATCGAAGGACGTGAAGTGCCCGAAAGAGCACAATATATTCGGGTCATGGTGCTTGAATT
>JAYEKW010000121.1 GCA_034716895.1 Candidatus Neomarinimicrobiota bacterium | reverse complement strand
GTCGGAGTTGCGTCTTAATCCCCTAAGAATTCGGGGAGGTTTCAGACAGCAAAACTAAAACCTGGTGATAGTAATGGTAGCTGGGTCTTAATCCCCTAAGAATTCGGGGAGGTTTCAGACGCGCTTCTTCCGCGTTGTTGCCGATCTTTATAGTCGGTCTTAATCCCCTAAGAATTCGGGGAGGTTTCAGACGGATAAGCTCGGGGTTTACTGGCACTATTGTTGGACGTCTTAATCCCCTAAGAATTCGGGGAGGTTTCAGACGAGACACAGCGACCCTTCAGCTCAAAATTATATCAGTCTTAATCCCCTAAGAATTCGGGGAGGTTTCAGACACAGTTGTTCGCGCTCTTTCGCCCAACCCCACTCTTGTCTTAATCCCCTAAGAATTCGGGGAGGTTTCAGACTCTGGCCTCTGTAAGCCTTTGCCAGCAAGGGCTGTAGACCCTATTTTGGAGAAACCCTGAAAAATAGACTAAATTTTTCTTGTATTTTTGAATATTCACATCTAAACCCTTGTTTTTACTCATTGGAGAGCCATTTGTCAATAAACAACTAATTTCGGTGAGCTGATTTTAACCTCATTGTTGCCCAGGCACAAGACTTTTTGAGTATCCGTTTGGTGATAAAAGCGGATAGAATCGCTTTCACCCATCAACTTTTTGAGGCTGAGTTGAAAACCAGTAGATTCTTCGTCTGGAATAGAAATCTCATAAACACTTTTCTGAACCCGCTGCCCCCAGCTGCCTATAATTTTATTGACCCGGTAACGGGCTCGGTTTGAATGAATATCAAATGCAACTACATATTTTACCATTATGCACTTAGCCATGGCTGAAACTCATCTTCTTCACCGTCCAATAATCTCCGCAAATCGAAAACGTCATGATGCATGAGTCTCAAAAACGATCTTTCCTCACCATCCACCAGAACCTTTTCTTCTAACCTCTCGATATAGGCTTTTCTGAGAATTGTGAGACCCATTTGTCCCAATCCTTTTTCTGGCGTATCATTTTCTGCCAGTGCTTTCAGGAATTCACCATTTTTGAAGGTTTTCACGATTATTCTATCACACACTTGCGCACGATATGGCTCCATGAGATCAGAGGCCAAAGCAGCATGATTGTAACTCGGTTGATGATAAAATCCCAAAAATGGATCCAAGCCTGCTCCATGAATTAAACCGATCATCGTATGGTGAAGCATGGAATAAACAAATGACTGAGCCTGGTTCATAGCATCAGGGGCAAAGCGTTTGATCCGCATATTGGCTCTATGCTTTTCAGGAATTCGTTTCCTTAGCTCAGAAAAATACATTTTTGCGGCTAAGCCCTCTACGCCGCGCAAGGTTGAAATATCATCAATACCTGAAATCGTGTTTTTTAGATTTCTTAAATCAACATGAATCTCATCTGAAAACTCCCTGGAAAATCGATCCATATTATGAATCTTTGATTTGGCAATTGACTTTGAAAGCCTCAGGCACATCTCTCTATTCGCAAATCCTGAAAATTGGTGCATACGGGTCTGCACATTACCAGCATCTCCCACTGTGACCAACATGCTCTTCAACCTCCCGGCTGAGGAAAGAAAAACAAGTTTACCTCCGTTCCGGCTTATTTGAGAAATAACTGATTCATTGGGATGCACCCCTGGAAGACAGATCAGTGATTTAATGGTATTTGCAGGGTGCTTTCCCAGAACATCACCTTCTCTACTCACCTCCAGCTTGCCATTCTTAATCCCTAATCGGGTACCTGGTGTGGTTAGCATTAGCTCCATGATATACCCTCATTCGTTTTATTGTATTCCTGACCGACTTCTCCAATAGCCTCAATGCAAACCAGTATCTCAGTAAAGACATTCTGCATGGCCTCGTATGCTTTTTTCGTAACCATTACGTCTCCATGAACCAGCCAGGCTCGATGACGGGTTTCTGCATGTTCCACGACCTTTTCAATCAACTGAATTTGAATTGAGTCAGGCCAAAATATGCTTATCGCTAATAATTTATCTGTAAGGCCTGGTTTAAAAGGTAAGTGGACTGAAGAAGCCGGAAAGAGCACCTGTTTACGTACCATAATCTGGTTTTTAATTTGACTGTATGGCGAATGTGTCCAATCCGTGAAAGGGAAATGTATATTGAGTAGGTCTGTAGCCTGTTTTTCCAAAATGCGATAGAGAATAACGCTAGCCAAAGTGAAGTCTGCCCTGGATTGGGCCTCCTCAAGCTGGGTTTTATACCAGCCCAGTTCTCTTTTTGACATCCTGGCTGTGTTGTTTTTATACAGGTTGCAGAAAATATTCCAAACACGCATTGTTTGGGTGAATACTGATTCCAAACCACCCAATACTTTCCCTAATATCTGCGCAATATATAATCCCATCATGGTACATATTAACTTGACTTCATCCTGGAGATTAGTTTGACAAGCTTGCCGCCCTCGCAAAAAGTATCTGGGAATTCATTAAATGTGCCCTAAAATCATTAAATACATCCACATATAGTGAATATGCTTAGATCCATATATATCAAAACTTTGCGTCATTTCGATGAACTCAATACAACGCTCTGCGCGCTCGAGAGGGTCTTTTTGCGAGATCGCCAAAGAGAATTCAAAAATAAAGGGACGCATATTGCACAATTCAGGGGTCACGAATGATCAAGTGGTGTGTATCTCTATTCTTTGACGGCAAAAAATCTTTCCTTGACAAAAAAGATGCTTCTGGTTAAGTGACACTATGATGAACATTCGTCCAAACTCAGGGAATAAATAAAAACCAATTATGATTGCTGTCATCCAAAGAGTCAGTGAAGGGGAAGTCAAAATTCAGGGGAAACCCCACGCTAAGATCGGGATCGGCTTGGTAGTCCTGTTGGGAGTAGCCCATGATGATGAGATCCAGGATGCTGATTGGCTGG
>JAYEKW010000120.1:24287-36706 GCA_034716895.1 Candidatus Neomarinimicrobiota bacterium | reverse complement strand
CATGCTAACGCGTGGTGGTGACAGGTCTACTCGACATAAATAGTGTTTTCTACCTGAGACAAAATTTATCGCGCATTTAGAGGTGAAGAGGGTATTATACCAGTTTCACTTCCAAATTAGCCATAACTCCTGCATCTTTTCCATTTTTACTTCACTTAAAATGCTCACCATAGCTTAGGCTATGCTTCACATTTAAAGATCGTAAAAAAGAAAAATATTTTGGATTTAATGGCTACTTTAGAACTGAAGATGGTATTATACAGAAAGCAGACAATAGTGTTGTAGGCATGACGATCTTTAGCCTAAATAATTCATAGCCACTAAGTCACCAAGACACAAAGTTAAATAAAATATATGCTTATCAAAAATTATCACTCACAGATGCAAATAATACTGTTTAAAATGACCTTGTTCATAACTTTAATACTTTTCGTGACTTAGTGTCTTCGTGGCAATAATTCATGAATAATGCAGGTTAGAAGGGTTCACAAATGAAAAAACGAGCCAAAATCGGTTTGCTCATTTTAACAATTTTTACACTCTGTTCAGGCTGTACAACCTTGAGTCAGAACATTACCAGCGTAGCTGACCTCTCCAACAATTCAACCCGTCCGCAAAATGAGGTGATCATTCATGACCAGTCGGAATTTCAGAAACTGGATGATGGTTTGAGCTGTCTTTCAATGAGAGTTTAAAGTGAAAAAAGGGTTCACCATTATTGTTGCACCCGATTCCTTTAAGGGGTCGATTAGCTCAAGGGATGTCTGTGACGCCCTTGAAAAGGGAATTCTGAAGCAGTCACCTGATTCAAAAGTGATCAAAGCCCCCTTGGCCGACGGCGGCGAAGGAACCATTGATGCTCTTGTCCTGAATACATCTGGACGTTATATCTCTCTGGAGGTCAGTGATCCATTGGGGGAGCCGATTATAGCCCATTATGGTATCCTGGGAGATGAGCAAACCGCTGTGATCGAGATGGCCGAAGCTTCGGGCTTGACCCTCGTTCCAGATAATCGAAGAGATCCCGATATTACGACAACCTATGGAACCGGTGAACTGATCAAAAATGCTCTGGAACAAGGCTGTCGACGGATCATTATGGGCATCGGTGGCAGTGCTACCAATGATTATGGAGTCGGCGCACTGCAGGCTCTTGGCTTTTCGTTTAAAGATGAGCGAGGTGTTGAAATTGGCTTTGGCTGCAGCGAGTTAGCCCGAGTGGAGCATATCGATATCAGTAGACGGCATATACTGCTGGATAATGTTGAATTTCTGATTGCCTCTGATGTAGATAACCCACTCCTGGGCAGCACTGGTGCAACCTACATGTATGCCCCTCAAAAAGGAGCGGCCCCAAAGGCACTTCTCGGTCTTGAGCATGCTTTGAAACATTTTAACACAGTAGTGGAGCAACATTTTGAGCGATCCGTGTCCGCAATTTCCGGCGCTGGTGCCGCAGGTGGTTTTGGTGCTGGCCTGTTAGCCTTTTTGAATGGAAGAATGCACTCGGGAGCAAACCTGGTCATGGACTGGATCGGGTTTAAACAGCTGTTTGAGAAAAATGCTATCGATCTGGTCATCACCGGGGAGGGCTGTATGGATAGTCAGACCATCCATGGCAAATTACCAGTAGCTGTTGCCCGAATCGCCAAATCCTTTTCCGTTCCGGTGATTGCCATAGTTGGTACAAAAAGGGCGGGCTTCGAAGCAGTGTTTGAGCATGGAATTGATTCGGTTTATAGTATTAGTGAGGTTGCAGAATCAGTTGAAGAATCAATGGCAAAGCCAAAAAAATGCTTAGTTCAGACTGCACGCAAGGTGATTCGCCAAGCAAGACTATAATCTGTGCTGATCTGCGTAAATCTGTGAAAAAGATATTTTGGATAACTCTGTGTTTCAGGCAATAAGCAAAATTCACAGTTTCGATTTACAAACTCGCTCTTAAATTGAAATTATATGAACCTTGAAACTCATATCAGTTCCCTGAAGGGGGTTGGATCACGCAAGACCGAGGCGTTGGCAGAGGTTGGTATTTTCACGCGGGGTGATCTCCTGGAACACTTTCCCCGGCGTTATCTCGATCGCTCCACCGTTACCTTTACAACAGATCTTCGTAGAGATACCAGTGCCACTGTCGTGGGGAAGGTCAGCGGAAGCCAAATGCGGCGCGGCAAAAGACGCTCCTATTTTGAAATGGTAGTGGCGGATGAAAGGGGGTATTTGAAGTGTCGCTGGTTCAATGGTGCTCATTGGATCCAGAAACGCTTTAAAAAAGGCGATGTTGTAGCAGTCAGCGGTAAAGTCGATTTTTATGGTGGCTTTCAGATGGTTCATCCGGACTTTGATATTCTTTCTGAAGAAGGCACCAACCCCATCAACACTGGAATCATTGTTCCCCTTTATCCCTCTGGTCAAAAGCTGCAGTCAGCCGGGCTGGACAGCCGTGGATTTCGAAGACTCCTGCGTCCCCTCATGGAAGGTATCGAAAACCGCCTGGAAGAATTTTTGCCCATAGAGCTATTGGGGCGATTCAAATTGATGGGTCTTGGTGAAGCTGTTCGGGACATCCATTTCCCCCCTAACATGGAGGCTCTGAAAAATGCCCGGCATCGACTCAAATTCAACGAATTATTTTTTATGCAGTTATTGCTGGCAGTGCGCCGCCAGAGTCAGGTTGAAACCGTTAAACAAAACAGGTTCGATGGTTTTGGTGAATACATGGCCTCTCAATATGAAAAGCTACCCTTTGAATTGACCAAAGCCCAGAAACGGGTCATGAATGAGATTTGGGAGGACCTTAAATCGTCCCACCCCATGAATCGTTTATTACAGGGGGATGTGGGCTCCGGAAAAACGGTAATCAGTCTTTTAGGGGCTGCCATTGCTGCTGGAAATGGCTATCAAACAGCTATTATGGCTCCTACTGAAATTCTGGCAGAACAACACTTCAAGAATGCAGTCAAGTTTTTTGATGGAACCCCGATCAGGGTAGTGTTATTGATCGGTTCTCAAACGGTGACCCAGAAGCGGGATCTGCGCAAAGCTCTAAAGGAAGGCTATTACCATGTGGCCATTGGAACCCACGCTCTGATCCAGGGAAAGGTGCAATTTAAAAATCTGCAGTTTGTGGTTATTGATGAACAGCATCGATTTGGGGTATTGCAACGAGGCGAATTGTTGGAAAAAGCAACTGAGGCTGATGTATTGGTCATGACTGCCACACCCATTCCCCGGACATTGTCCATGACCCTTTTTGGTGACTTGGCAGTTTCAATTATTGATGAACTTCCCGCCGGACGCCAGAAGATCATCACCCGCAAGGTGGATGTGCACATCCTGCCAAAAGTTCACGAATTCATCCAGTCAGAACTAAAAGCGGGACGGCAGGCTTTTGTAGTTTATCCACTCATTGAGGAATCTGAAAAGATCGATTTGGAAGCAGCCACTCTGGGTTACGAAAAATTCAAGGCTGAATTTAACGCATACAAGGTGGCTTTGCTCCACGGCAGAATGAGCTCTGATGAAAAAGATGCCATTATGCAGTCATTTTCCCGGAATGAGATCCAGTTGTTGGTAAGTACCACAGTGATCGAGGTGGGAATTGATATTCCCAATGCCACCGTTATGCTCATTGAGAATGCAGAGCGGTTTGGCTTGGCACAACTACACCAGCTTCGGGGGCGGATCGGTCGAGGAGAACATCGCGGGGTCTGTGTCCTGGTCCATCGGAAAATGAGTCCTGATTCCCTGGATCGCCTGAACATTATGGTGGAAACCCTTGACGGGTTCAAAATTGCAGAAGAAGATCTCCGCCTGCGGGGTGCCGGAGATGTTTTTGGCACCCGGCAATCTGGATTGCCAGCTCTAAAAATTGCCAATATTCTATGGGATGGAGATATTCTAAAAGAGGCTCGTAAAGCAGCCTTTACTCTGATCCAGCATGATCCCCACTTGCGAAAAGGAATCCATGCGAGAATTCGCAATATTGTACTGGATAAATATGCTGAGTATTCAGAAATGGCGGGAATTGGATAGTCGCAGCATGTTGAAGTTTATTTAGCAGTGAATATAATCAATGACACCTCTGGATAATAACAGTCAAAAGTATTATCTTCCAGACTTAATTGCTGGAGGAAGGTATTGTGTTCAAGTGGACCGAAGATATGCAGATCGACAATGGTCAGATAGACGAAGACCATAAAACCTTATTAGCCATTGCAAACCGGGTGTTGGAACTGAATCGTCCAAATCGTGATGTTGAAGAAATAAAGCAGGCGATCCGCGAGTTGTATGATTATGTCAAATATCACTTTACCCGGGAAGAGGAATTCATGCAGAACTCGGCTTATCCGGAATATGAGGATCATCATAAAAAGCATGCAGCTATTGTGGCCGACATGAACCAATATCTAACCAGCGCTCACCATATGGCTGATATTCTCAGCAACTTTCGTTACTTAGTGAATAAATGGGTCGTTAACCATATCATGGAAGAGGATAAAAAGATACACGTATTCATGGTAAGCAAGCTGTCTGCAGAAAAACAATCTGAATGACCCGCCTTCAATTCCCACTCCAGGATCTAACCTGATGCTCACCTCTACCCTGAACACAGAACTAGAAAAACGCGATCTTCAGCTTGTGACAGCAGGAGAAGTTAAAGGTTTTGTCGATGCTGCAGACGAAGTAAGCCTGGTGTCCTGGCCGGAGTTTATGCTGCATGATGAAGTTGCCAATCAATACTGGTACACTCTGAATGATAAATTTGCCAATTTCCAGTTCGCGCTCCTCAACAAGACATCCCATCAGTGGGTTGCTGTGGGAAACAGTATACCGGTCCACTGGACAGGTGAGCTTCAGAATCTTCCTGATGAGGGCTGGGACTGGGCTCTGGAATCAGGTATGACAAGTGATGAGTCACCGAACCTCCTCTGTGCCCTGGCTATCCAAATACTTCCGGATCAACGGGGTGTTGGCCTGAGCTCCCTCATGGTCAGGATCATGAAGGAAATAGGTCATCATGCCGGATTTGACCAGCTCATTGCTCCAGTGCGCCCGAGCCAAAAATGTGATTATCCACTGCTGTCTATGGAGACTTACATCGGCTGGCAAAAGGATGATAAATGTTTTGACCCCTGGATTAGGGTTCATGAAAGACTGGGTGCCCAAATCATGAAGATCTGCCCACAATCGATGCAGATTAGCGGGCGTGTTAAGGAGTGGCAGGATTGGACAGGATTATCTTTTCAATCAAGTAGCACATACATTATTTCAAGCGCTTTAACGACAGTTAAAATTGATATAGCAAACGATAGTGGGATTTATACAGAACCAAATGTTTGGATGGTTCATAGATACAATAACCAAAAAGTGTAGAAGAAGATGAACTTGAAATGATAAAACTGACCCAGCTGTATAAACAATTTGAAACCACTTTAGCTGTAAATGACCTTTCGTTACATGTTGAGAAAGGTGAGCTCTTTAGCTTTTTAGGTCCCAATGGTGCCGGAAAAACCACCACCATAAAAATGATGGTGGGATTGATGACACCTACTTCAGGGTCGCTTAAAATGGGTGGCTTTGATCTTAAAAAGGAGCCCCGGAAAGTCAAGTCGATCATTGGCTATGTTCCAGATGCAGCTTTTCTCTACCAACATTTGACTGGCCTGGAGTTGTTAATGATGGTGGGTCAATTGTACTCCATGGATAATACCCTCATTAAGCAGGAGCAGGAGCAACTTACAGAGCGTTTATTTATGCAGGAGTGGTTAGGAGATAGAATTTCAGGATATTCACAAGGAATGAAACAGCGCCTGGCCTTTGCCTCGGCGTTTTTACATCAACCGGAGATCCTGATCATCGATGAACCCATGGTTGGCCTGGATCCCAAGACAGCTAGAATTATTAAGGATATGCTAAAAGAACGCAGCCGGAGTGGTGTGACTGTGTTCATTTCCACCCACAACCTGGCGGTGGCAGAAGAGCTATCAGATCGAATTGCCATTATCAACCGTGGAAAACTTCTGGGAGTCGGAACCGTAGAATCATTTCGCTCTGTTTCCGGCGACCGGGAAAATCTTGAAGAACGTTTCCTCCGAATCGTTGAAGAGGAAGAGGCGCGCAGCGGTGCGCGGGTTTGACCGGACCGTCAATTTCCTGACAGGAGCCACTAAAAATTGAAATATAGAATAGAGGTTATTCAATAGTTACCCAAAAAGCCCAACTCCTATTTCGGGTTAAACAGCAAAGCATGCGGGGTTTTCTCGCGGGGGTATTCAAGAAAAAGCGCTTGGAGATTCTGGTTTCCAGTTTCATTGTGTTGGCACTTATTCTAGGTGGATATCGCTTGTTTTTAAGCGGGGGACAATTTTTGATCCGCCAGGGAGAGCTGGGAGAGGTTTTCCTGGAGCGCCTGTTCTATTTGGGCTGGTCCATTATTTTTTACCTGTTGGTTCTATCCAATCTGATCACCGGTTTTTCTACATTCTATCGCTCACCTGAGGTGGCCTTTTTGATGACCATGCCCCTGGAAGACGTTCAGATTTTCCGGGTGAAGTTCATCGAGAACCTGGTCTACAGCTCCTGGGCCTTACTTATTATAGGAATTCCTCTAACCCTGGCATACGGTGAGCTACAGGGTTTGTCGTTTCCCCAGTACGGCATTGTGTTTTTTACCGGGATACTACCCTTTTTGTTTATTGCCACGGTCTCCGCTGGACTGCTTCTGCTTTTCCTGGTTTGGCTCTCACGCTTTTGGAAGATGCGGACCATCTTTGTTTTGCTGGGTTTGCTGTTCACAGGATTGTTTTACCTGTATTTCAGTGTTGGTCAACAGAACACTATCCTGACGGGCAATATGGGTAACTTTCGAGCCCTGGGACGATATCTATCAAATTTATCCCATCAGCCCTTTCCGTTTATTCCCAGTTTTTGGTTAAGTGAGCTTTTTCAGGGAAGCGGAAGTGTGCTCTGGACGGAACGTCTCTTCTTTTCAGCTTTGTTTGTGAGCACCGCTGCCCTGGGTTGGGAAATCATTAGTTGGGTTGCTGGAAAGACCTACTTTGCCAGTTATCAGATCATGGAAACACAGGGAAAAAAAGAAAAGAAGAAGGCTCTAAGCCGAGTGTTTACCCTAGATTGGCCGGGAATCCGCAGTCCAACAAAAGCAATGATATCAAAAGATATCATTCAGTTCTTACGAACCCCCCAGCAATGGGTTCAGTTTTTGATGATGGGCTTTTTTATAGCAATTTACCTGATCAATCTCTCCCGAGGAAAAATACATTTTTCAGAACTACCATCATTTTGGCGAACCACGGTCTACATCTTTAATTTTGGTTTTACCGGGTTCATCCTGGCCGCCCTCACCGCTCGTTTTGTTTATCCCATGATCAGTATGGAGGGGCGGAGCCTCTGGATACTGCAAATGTCGCCATTTTCCATGAAGCGTCTATTTATTGAAAAATTCTGGGTTGCCTTTTTTGTCCTTTTCACCACAACTGAGGTGGTGGCTCTGGTTTCAAATTTCTTTTTGGATCAGCAGATGGAGGTGTCTATCCTGTCCAGTGGGTTTTTACTGATGACCAGTCTGGCGTTGATTAGTTTATCCCTTGGATTAGGTGCGGTTTACGCTCAGTTTAACGAGAGTAATCCCATGAAGATCAGCAGCGGCTATGGGGGCATCATTACTGTGATGCTTAGTCTGATCTATGTGGGTTTTTCGGTAACCGCATTGATCCTGGTGATCAATCTGTACCAATCAAACGGATCAAACATGATCATTGGCGCTACCGTAGGAGCTATAGTGGTTCTGACAACACTCTACACCTGGTTGCCCTTAAAATGGGGCTTACGGGCAGTCAGTCGGTACGAACCTTAAATTGTGACTTGATCAAGAACGACGGAATTTTTCCGGTTCTGTCAGCGCATGGGTTGATCCATAAATGGTATTAACCTTCAGTTATGATCACTTTTTCCATGACATCATCCTGGCGGATGCTGTTCAATACGTCAAGACCAGCTGTAAGCTTACCAAAAACTGTGTGGCGGCCATCGAGATGAGGAGTTGAGCCGTGGGTGATAAAGAATTGACTGCCGTTAGTACCTGGGCCTGCATTGGCCATGGAAATTACATTGTCGATGTGACGCAAGGGATTATTGGCAAATTCATCTTCAAATTGATAGCCCGGTCCACCCATACCCGTGCCCGTTGGGTCGCCACCCTGTACCATGAAATCATCAATAACACGATGAAATTTCACATCATCATAATACCCTTCTCTGGCAAGGAATATAAAATTATTGACTGTCTTCGGTGCGTGTTCGGCAAAAAGCTTCAAAGTCATACTGCCCCTGTTGGTTACGATCTCTGCCGTATAGTTTTTATCAGTATCGATTTTTAATTTTGGTGGTGTGTTCCATTGTTGTGACATTTGATGGGTCCTTTATTGGTAAATTCATTATTGTCAGGGGACAAAATATTCACCGCGGTTTCGAACCCAATCAAATAATGGAACAATATCACCCCAGGATCTTCTGACGAAGTTTCTGTATCAGAAGTTTGATGGGCCGGTTTTTTATCCGGTCTGGGTCATTGATGTTTTTCCGGGTGGAATCAAACCCGATAAGAGGCGTTGTGGCGATCTTATCAAAAAGAAAGTACGCTTTGAATTGATCGAATTTCTTCCTAAGAATTACATCCTTTGAATTACGATTATTGTAGGGCAGGAGCAGCGCTTTCATTTTTTCCACACTGGATGATTTAATTAAGTAGGCAAAATGCCCGGAGTTGACGCTTCGTTTTTTAGTGTTCATCCGCGGAGAGCCAACCAGCTCGTTTATGGGTTTGCAATCCAGCTTGTGCCAGCCCAGCCAAAACATATCCCAATCGCCAGGGAGCTGATCCAGAGCGATCTTTTCCAGTTTGTTCATGAATTTGCGCTTTATGATGGCATCATCTTCAAAGACCAAGCCCACTTTACAATCAGGATCTGCAGCGATCTTTTCCCAAACATGTATATGGCTGAGGAGCGTTCCCAAACTGCCGGCCATTCTCAACTCAAAATCATTTGAAAGATAGCCGCGACGGTGATAATCTGTTATATCAACATCTAACCCATAGATAGCCGGGAACCATTCTACATCAAGCTGAGCTCGTTTGGCAAACCTGTAGAAATGTTTCCGACGTTTAGGGTTTTGCTTAAGACTGATCACATAAGCTTTGTCAAAATTCAAAAGAGAGTATTCCTGACTTTTGTTTAATGAAGAGACACAAGTATGAACTATTCCTGTTTTGAGTTCAGTCACTTTTCAGTGGCTGAACTCGATATTGTTTTTGGTAAAGTCTATTTTGTCTTGACTCGATCAATTAAACCCATAAAAGCTGGTAATACGATAATTGTGGTTAGAAAACACGCACCGACCCCAAAGATCAGGGCGTAAGACAGGCTGGCATATCCACGGAAGGGGGAGAACATCATGGACCCGAAGGCCAACATGGTTGTGAGAGATGTTAACAGGACGGCTTTCCCCGTGCTGGAAAACACAAGGTGGGCTGACCGTGGACCCTCAATTCGCCAGCGATGAACAACATGTACCCCGTCATCTATACCAATTCCCAAGATCAAGGGCAGGGCCATCACGTTCATCATGTCTAGCTGGAAGCCGAAAACTTGCATCAATCCGATCATCCAGACAGCGCCAATGGCCAGAGGCAACATGGCAATAAAGGCATATTTAAAGCTTCTGAAATCGATCAAGAGAATAACAAACACCAACACAAGGGTTAGCATTGCGGCATTTCGTCCATCCCGGGCAATGATATCGAACAAAGCACGCATGATAGGCGGCATCCCGGTACTGCGCTTGCTAATCGATTCTAGCTCACGACCAAACTGATCCAGGAAAAGTCTGTTCTGCCAGATATTACCCGAAGGCAAGACGGTTGTGAGGAACAATGATCTATCCTTACTGGCATAGCGATCAACAATAGATTCCGGCAGAGATTCCAGGGTTATGGGTGTTGTATTGGTCATTTTAAGTACGCTGGCAGTGAAGTAGTCAGCATAACTATCCTGAAAAACATTGAGTCGTTCTGCCAGGATCCCTTTTTCCTTAGCCAGTAAATCGTATAGCCGACTGAAGATGGTATTACCTGGAGGCTCTTCTACGCTCCCAACGATCTCTGTACAACGGGAATAGACCTTGTCCTGGCCACCTAGAAATGCCATGGTTTGGAACTCCATAATATTCATTTCCAACCGCTCGACCTCCTGATGGACTAACGCTACATCTTGATCTGACAAGACGGATATTTGTGTTTCGGCCATGAGGTTTCTGATTTCTGTGATGTATGGAATTCGTCTGGCCTGTTGCGCTTCTGATGGTAGAAAGGTTGAAATATCGTCCACAGTTGCAACCGAAGGCAAGTCTTTGGCTTTGTTTCTAACGGCTCTCGATTCCTCAACACTTTCCGAAACCAGATAGGCAAAATCCATACTCAGATCAAATTTATCCTGAACCGTATCCTGGAGCATGATGCTGGGCAGGCCTTCAGCTTCAAGATCCATCATGTTGTGGTTAAAGGTGATCTCCTTGGCGGAAAAGGCAAGAAGGACGGTAATTACCAATACAGCCGTCAGGCTAATCCAGGGATTATTCTGGATAAGTGTACCTACTTTCCCCAATGAAGTAAATGTTATATCCTTCACTTGATTTTTTACAGGGAGACCCTTTTTAAGTTTTTTGCCTTCCGACCGGCGTTCTCTAACAACCATTAGAGTGGGCAACACCACAAAGCTGGAGACCATGACGGCTAACAGGCCAATGGCCGTGACCAGTCCCAATTCACTCATGGCGCGTGAATCCCCGATCATCAGCGCCAGGAAGGCCACTGCAGTGGTTAAGGCGCCAGTGGAGACCCCTTTGCCGCTTTTCTCCAGACCAGCCAAAGTGGCTTTTTCAAGCGAGAGCCCCCTGGCTCGCATTTCGGTAAAAGTTGAGATTACGTGGATGGAGAAATCGATTCCCAGACCAATCAAGATGATCATAAACATGGCGGTCATGATGTTGAGAACGGGTACCACGATGGCTACCAGTCCCGCAGCCCAGATGAGACCAATGATCAGGTTTACCAATGCCAGAACGGGTGCCACAGCCATTTTGAAGGCCATGTAGAGCAATGCACCGATAGCAATCATGGAAAGCAACATGGATATTTCCAGACCCTGAGTACTATAGTACATCTCATCTCGACCAACGGCAATCGCACCTGATAGACCAGCCTGAACATTGGGATGTTCTTTCAGGACGTCATTCAGGACCGCTTGAACTGCATCGGTTCCGTCCACGATCATGAAAGCATCCGTCATGCTGAAGGTTGGAACCAGATTCATTATAAGTGCTTGTTTGTCGTAAGAGAGGAAATATGGCTCACCAAGGAGCAGTTTATCCACGGCCGCTTTGGCAGCAGAGCCCTCGATTGCCCCTGTTTTCAGCGTCTGCTCCATCTCACCCAGCCAGCTATTGATCCCATTCAGGAAGATGAGCGCTCCATCTTCTTCTTCTCTGGAGGATATGGGCTCCTCTGGCTGGATAAATTCCTTCTCAAAGGAGTTATTAATATTGGTAAGCAGTCCTGTTAGACCCGGATCCTGAAAAACAGCCTTCATGTTCTTCAGGTTATCCTCCTTCATGAGCATAAATCCATGCTGTCTCATAAAGTCAAGATCGGCCTTGTAGTCCACTCGACGAGCATAGACCATGGGTTCCTTGTCCTTACCGGGGATGGTCAAGGGTTCCAGAACGCGAGGAGCCAGATCGTCGGCAAAGGCTTTGATGTCGGTCTCTGCTCCCTGAACAACAACGATAATGCTGGAGGCTGACTGAAACTCTTCCAGGATACGGTCGAATTCAATGGTTCGCGGATCTCCTTTTGGGAGCATGTCTGACCATTTAGGGGTCATAGACATTCCACCAGATAGAACGATAGTTATCAGGGTAACTAACCCAATGCTCCACAGCATCAACTTGGTCTTGTTTACTGCCAGGTCGGCCAGCTTTTTGATCAAGCGATCTCTCATCTCTGATCCTTTCTTAACGTAAAGTATACTTAGACACGAGTCACACGAACTGGACAAATGGCACACGTGCTTTGATCATTTATCAACATAAAATCTATTTCGTGTTTATTTGTGACCATCGGTGAAATTCGTGTCCAGTCATTAAAAATTACCTAATAATCGTAATCGGAGACCCCAATCCTGGAGTCCGAACTCTGTATCATCTTCACCCCAGGATAGATTGCCCTGGAGGGAGATGTTCGTGTTTTCAAAAACGTTCCAATCGACTTGTGGACCAATGCTGCCACTGCCGTCGTTGAAATTAGTAATGGCAATGGCGCTCAAGCCGACAAAATCAAA